>DAIRFU010000679.1:0-3876 GCA_036794935.1 Kofleriaceae bacterium
CGCCCACGGGCGCAGTGGTGACCGCGGCGTCGCACGTACGTGTTGTGCCCGTGCGCTCCGGCGCTGTCAGGTCGTCGAGCGATCATCGCGGACCGATCCGGCGCCGCCGATGATCGTCGGACGCGCCTTGTGTTGCAGTCCGTCCTTGCCGTCCGCTCAGGCTCCGCTGCTCGACCCGGGCAGCACTGCGACGCGGATGCCCGCTGTTACTTCAGCAGCTTCTCGATCGCCGGCAGATCGTGCTCGCGCACGCCACCGGCGCGCGCACACCGGACGTGACCACCGGGCTCGACGAAGATGTGGATCGGGACCGGTGCTCCGGCATCGAGACCGAGCGACACGTACCAGTCGGCCTGCTTGTCGGGCTCGGCGAGCCGCGGCGACGCCGGGGCATCGGGGTGCGCCGCGCGAAACGCGGTGAGGTCGGCCTCGTCCTCGTCGACCGAGATGAACGCGAGCTCGTACTTCGCGCCCAGCTTCTCGCGCCAGCGCGCGAGGCGCGGCAGCTCGTCAACGCACGGCTTGCACCAGGTGGCCCACACGTTGATCCAGCGCCACGTCGGCGCGCGCGCCGCGAGCGTGCCACCGACGAGCGGCGGGACCGTGAACAGCGGGCCGGTCGTACCGGGGAACTCGACATCGCAGAACGCGGCGGTGCTGACCTGCCTGGTCGCGACCTTCGTGGTGTCGGCGCGGCCGGGCGGTGCCCCCTGCTGCTTGCTGTCGCACGCGCCCACCGTGGCGAGCGCCGCGATGCCGATCAGAGCTGACAGTCGATCCATGCGACGAACGCGCTCCGGTTGAGCTCCTCGGGGGAGCAGGTGGTGCCCGTGGTGCTGCGCTTCCACGCGCAGAACTCGTCCTCGAGCTGCGCGAACTCCTCGCCGAGCCACAGCATGCCGACCTCCTTGTCGAGATCGGGATCCTTGAAGCGCTCGCGCAGGTGCGCCATCACCGACTCGGCGCGCGCCTTGGAGAGGTCGCGGTTGTGGGTGACCGAGCCCTCCGGCGACGCGCGCGCGACGACGAAGAACCAGCTCGCGCCGCGCTGATCGGCGAACACCTGATCGACGAGCGTGACGTCGGTCGGATCGAGATCGGATTTATCGGTGTCGAACTGGACGATGCCGCCGCGCTCCTTCATCGGCCGGAACAGCGCGTTGAAGTCCGAGCCGCTCATGGTCGCCACGTTCTTGGCCTGCACCGGCTGGCAGCCGCGCGATGCGTTGCCGCCGACGAGACCGCAGCTCATCAGCACGCGGCGCAGGATCTTCTTGAGCTCGGGGCTGCAGTAGCCGACGTCGGCGGCGGCGGCCACCGGCGGAAGCTCGGCGGGCGCGGCGGTCATCTCGGTCAGGCGTGTCTCGGCCGAGCCGATCCACGTGCCGGTCACGACGGCCGGGATCGCGAGCAGGACGACGAGCACGCCGATGCGGATCGCGGCGATCACGGCGCACCTCCTTCGTCCGCGGCGGGTGCCGGCGCTGGTTTCTCCTCGGGCGGCAGCGCCTCTGCCGGCGGCGTGGCAGCCGGCGGCGTGGCGGCCGGCGGTGTCTCCGTCGCGGGTTTGTCGGTGGCCGGCTTGTCGGTGGGCGGCGGCGTGGCGGAGCTGCCACTCGGCGAGGTCACCGGTTGGTCGCCGGCCGGCTCGGGTGGCGTCGCTTCCGGCGGCTCGGCCGCGGAGCCAGCCGGCGATGTCTCGGCCGCGGGCGGCGCGCCGGCTGCGGGCTCGGCCGCGCTGGGGTCGGCGGCGGGCGGCGCGGGCGGCGGCTGCGCGGTCTGGTAGCTCGGCATCGGCGCGTTCGATGGCGCCGTGGGCTCGACGGGCGTGGCGGGCGGCGCGGCGATGGTGCCGTCGAGCATGCGCGACAGCGCGTAGTCGAGGCCGAGGTCGACGTCCTCATCACAGAGCTTCACGTTATTGACGAACAGCTGCGGCGTCAGCACGCGGATGTTGTTCGCGACCGCCCAGCGCAGCGACTTGTTGAGCCTGGACTTCGCCTCGGGCGATCCGACGCACGCGGCGAGCTCGGGGAACCGCTGCTCGACGATGCGCTCGGCGGCGGCCGGATCGGCCTTGGTCTCGGTGCGCACGCGATCCTGGACCTCGAACGCCCAGCGGATCACCTCGGGCGCCTTGTCGCCGGCGCACAGCACCGCCTCGCTCACCGTGCACGCGCCCGGGTGCGTGTTCTCGGTGATCATCCAGTTGCAGGTGGTGTCGAGCGGGAACAGGATCGCGCGGCGATCGAGCCGGCTCGCCATGCCGGTCGCCTCGAGCCGCTGCTCGAACGCCTTGCAGGCGGGGCACAGCGGATCGAGGATCTCGAGTGCGGGTGTCGAGCCGCCGCGCTGCACCGGCACCATCACGCCGTAGGTGTCGGCGGGCTTGTCGAGCCGGCCGCAGGTGCCGATGAACTTGCCGTGGTCCGGCGCGAGCACCGCGTAGAGCACGATGGGCACCGCGACGAACAGGAGGCCAATGCCGAACAGCCCGGCGAGGAAACCGTTCGAGGTCGCGGGCGCCTCGACCTGGACCTCGAGGCTCGCGCCGCTTCGCGACGTGCCGACCGTGTTCGTCGCCCGCAACGCGACCGCGCGCCGCCACAACATGATCGACCCGGTGAGGCACAGCGCGCTCGCGATGTAGACGCCCGCGCACAGCTTGCAGACCGCGCCGAGCTTGGTCAGCGAGATCGTCAGCATCAGCACCGACGCGAGTGCGGGCAGCGCGCACGCGAGCGCGAGGAACGCGGTCGCCCGCGGATCGTCCTTGCGGCGGCCGAGCAGCAGGTCGACCGCGTAGAACAGGATGAACCCGAACACCGCCATCGCCGGCAGCGAGATCGGAATGCCACCCCAGATCGACGTCCGGAACACGGACGAGTACGGGCTCATCATCGCGGCCTGACAGCCCGACGCGCCGGTCTCGGCCCCAGCGCCCGGGATGAACGAGCAGTGCAGGCTGTGGACCTGCCGATCGAGGTGCTGGACGAAGTCGAACGTGGACACGCCGGCGAACACCAACCCCGCCAAAGCACCCACGAGCACGGCAACGAGCCATCCGGGTGGTCTCATGGCCGCCATCGTTGCACGCCCGCGCACGCCGCCCAACCGGGATGATCTGCGTAAGCGAACAGACAGCGCGTTCCGATCGCCTAAGGTGCGGCGATGTCAGGTCAATGGATCAGGTTTGTCTCGGTCGCGTGACGCACGTATTTGCGCGTTACATTCCAGGCGAGCCACGTGCCGCCGCGGCCGGTGAGGACCCATGGCGTGTACGCGTAGAAGCTCGCCGTCGCGTGGCTACCGGGCGTGACGCGCAGGGGATCGAGCGTCGACTTCGTGTGGCCCTTGCGCCACTCGCCGCTCGCATCGATCGACGCGTCGTACCAGCGACGCAGCGTCGCGCCCGCGCAGTCGAGCTGCCGGTGCAGCCCGCTGTAGCTCGCGTTGCACGCGCCGCCGTCGGGGCAGCCGCAGCCGAGCGCGCGATCGAGCATGCGGGACGATGGCGCGGTCGTCTTGCTGACGAGCGACGTCTCGACCTGCATGCGTGCGAGCAGGACCACCGGGTTGATCTCGTGCGCGACGGCGGATTCGACGATCATCTCGGCCGCGGTCGTGCCGTCGACCTCGTAGGACGCGAGCCACGATCGCGTACCGTACGGGTTGTCGGCGAGGAACGCCTCGACGTCCTCGACGGTCATCGCGAGCGAGTCGGTCAACAGCGCGTCGGTGACCACGAAGTTGCGATCGAACGTCGGCGGCAGGCCGTCTGCCTTACCGTCGGCCGGGTCGACCTCGAAGTCGGCCGGCTCGTCATGCTCGGGCACATCCATCTCGGTCGCGCACGCTGCCAGCAGGACCACCAAG
>DAIRFU010000680.1:0-3873 GCA_036794935.1 Kofleriaceae bacterium
CGTATGTCGGCCACGTCCATAGCGCGAGGAACTGCGCGGCCATCCCGCCTTCACGCATGCGTGGCATGTCGACGTGACCGAGGATGTTCGTGCGCTTCGGCATCGGCCGCTCGTGCCGCGCCATGAAGTCGTAGCCGAGCTTGTCCATGAGCTTCGGCGTGTCGGCGTGCAGATCGATCACGCAGACCTCGTCGTGCAGCGCGCGTGCCTCGTCGGGCGTCAGGCTCATATCACCTGGTGCCGGCCGCGGCCGCGGCCTGCGCGGGCTGCCAGCGATCCCGCGCGACCTCGAGCACGGCGAGCGCGGCATCGACGCGGTTGAACGGCGGCATCACGTACGCGCCGGCCACGCGGTGCTTGACGGCGGCGAGCGCCTCCTGCGCGATCGTGATGCCCTCCGCACGTGCAGCCGGACCGCCGCCGACCTTCGCCATCCGGGCGCGGTACTCGGCGGGGATGCTCATGCCCGGGACCTCGTTGTGGAGGAACTCGGCGTTGCGGTGCGAGGCGAGCGGCAGGATGCCGACCATCACCGGCAAGCCGAGCGGCGCGGCGTCGTCGAGGAAGCGCTCGAGCGTGCGCGGATCGTAGACCGGCTGGGTCATCACGAGCTCGGCGCCGGCGAGCTTCTTGTCCTCGAGGCGGCGGAGCTCGCGATCGCGGTCGTGCGCGGCGGGCTCGGCACCGGTCGCGAGCACGAACCGGGTGGGCTCGCACTCCTTGCCGGCCGGATCGACGCCCGCGTTGAGACCGGCCGCGATCCGCAGGAGGCCGACCGAGTCGACGTCGTAGACCGGCGTCGAGAACGGGTAGTCGCCCATCTTCGGTGGATCACCGGTGATGATGACGAGGTCACGGAGCCCCAGGCCATGCGCGCCGAGCAGGTGCGCGACGAGGCCGAGGAAGCTGCGGTCGCGCGCGCAGACGTGGAGGATCGGCTCGACGGCGGTCTCGGCGGCGAGCCGCGCGCACACGGCGATGTTCGCCATCCGCGCCGACGCGCGCGGGCCGTCGGCGATGTTGACGATGTCGACGCCGGCGGCGAGCAGCTGCTCGACCGCGACGCGCGTCTTCGAGGTGTCGAGGCTGGTCGGCGCCGTCAGCTCGACCGAGACCGCGAACTCGCCGCGCGAGATGCGACCGCCGAGCCGGCTGCGGTCCGGCAGCGGGGTCTTCGCGGCCGGGGCCGGCCCGGACGTGATCTGGATCGACGCCCGCGAGCTCGCGTCGCCGCCGGTGTCCTCGGCGCGCAGGCGCTCGTCGATCTTCTCGCCGCGCAGCATGCGCACGGCGCCGAGCATCGCGCGCGTGTGATCGGGCGTCGTGCCGCAGCAGCCGCCGACGATGCGCACGCCACTCTTCAGCATGCGGCGCGCGAACACGCCGAAGTGCTCGGGGTTCGCGACGTAGAGCGTGCGGCCCTCGACGGAGGCGGGCAGGCCGGCGTTGGGCTGCGCGATCACCGGCTTGCCGCGGCCGACCATGCCGGTGACGACCTGGTACAGCTCGGCGGGGCCGACGCCGCAGTTGCCGCCGACGACGTCGGCACCGGCGGCGATCATGCGGTCCGCGATCTCGGCCGGGGCGAGGCCGCCGTCGCTGCGGCAGTGCGCGTCGAACACCATCATCGCGAACACCGGCGTGCGCGGGCCGCGCTCCTTCGCGACGTGGATCGCCTCCTCCATCTCGAGGATCGACGTGAAGGTCTCGAGCACGATCGCGTCGACGCCGGCGAGCACGAGCGTGTCGATCTGCTCGGCGAGCGCGAACCGGGCGAGCCGACGCTCGGCCGTGGTCGCGATGTGGAACTTGACGCCGCTCGGACCGACCGCACCGGCGACGTACGCGCGGCCGTCGGCGGCCTCGCGCGCGAGCGCGACCCCGGCGCGATTGATCGCGACGGTCTGCTCGGCGAGCCCGTGGCGAGCGAGCGCGATGCGGTTCGCGCCGAACGTGTTGGTCTCGACGAGCTCGGCGCCGGCCTGCACGTAGTCGCGGTGGATCGTGCGGATCAGCTCCGGCTGCGACTGGTTGAGCTCGTCGTAGCTGCGGGTGTGGAGCACGCCGCGCTCGTAGAGCAACGAGCCCATCGCGCCGTCGAGCAAGAGGGGCCCGCTCGCGACCGCTTCGGCGAGAGGTGTGTCGAGCCTGGTCATGACCGGAAGCTGCGGCCGGCGAAGCCGTGCGCGCCGAGCGAGCGGCGAACCTCGCGCACCGCGTCGCCGCGGCCGAGCTGGGCGAGGTGGCCGCCCTCGAACCACGCGACGTCGACGCCCCAGTGCCTGCCGAGCGCCTTGGCGTGATCGGGCGGCGTGATCCGATCGCCCTTGCCGGCGATCACGTAGAGCCTCTCCCGCGGCACGCGGGCGGGGCGCGTCGTCGGCGCGTGCACCGCGAACGCGTCGACGAGCATGTCCTCGCTGATCCCGGCGCCGGCGGCGCGGCGCTGCGCGGTCGTGCCGTCGCCGTGGCGCCACATCAGGCGCGCGAACGACACCGCGGGGATCATCGCGACCGCGAAGTCGACGCCGCCCGGATCGTCGGGACCGGCGATGCTCGCCCACAGCGCGGTGGTGTAGCCGCCGAGGCTCATCCCCATCACGCCGACCGCGGAGCTGCCGCGCGCGCGCAGGAACATCGCGAGCGCACGCAGATCGTAGATCGCGTGGCCGAAGCCCTCGTTCATGCGCAGCGGGTTCGGCGTCGGTCAGATCGGGTTGAGCGACCCGGTCGGCGAGCGCGCGCCGTGGAACGGCAGCACGAACGCGACCACGTCGTAGCCGTGGCGCAGCCAGTACGGGACCGCGAACGCGCGCTCGGAGACCCAGTGGCTGCCGGCGCCCCAGCCATGGATCATGACGATGGTCGGCCGCCCGCGGTCGGACGTCCACCAGCGCGCGTGGCAGGTCAGGTTCTCGCGCACCGCGAGGTAGAGCTCGCGCGCGTCGGGGTGAAACGGCTGGTAGTCCGACGAAAACGACAGGTCGACGACCTGGGTGCCGAGCGGGCCCGCGCCCTGCGGGGCGAGCACGATCTCCGGAGCGATCGGGGTCGGAAAGAACGGGCTCGGTGCGGACAGGGTGCCGTCGCTGTAGGCGCGGGTGATCGCGAGCAACTTCTCGCGTGCGTCGGCGGCGTGAATCCGCGGCGTACGCGGCGCCATCCGCCGCTCCATGAAGCGGACGACACTGCGATCGATGGCGGCACTCGCCCGGGTGAACACGGAGCGCACCTGCGGACCGTACCGCAATTCGCGACCTCCAGCATCCGGCAGCATCTGAATCAAAATCGCGCTATCACGTCGCAATGGTGATGCGTATCGCCCTGCCGCTGGCCCTGGTGCTGGCCACGACGACGCCGGTGCTCGCCGACACGTTCGGTGGCTTCTCGGGGGTCGACGCGCCGTACCTCGTCAACCGGGATCGCGTCTGCACGCCGCTGGCGGTCGCGGCCGGTACCGCGAGCGGCGCGCCGAGCTGCGACCGCGGCGTCGGCGCGGACGTGATCGCGAAGCTGTCGATCAAGGACCCGATCGCGCAGCGCGGCCCCAAGGCGACGTTCGCGGCGACCGCGTCGGGCCGCACGCTCACGGTCACGCGCAAGGCGAGCGGCGATCCGGTCGTGACCTGGACCGCGATGGATCCGATCGGCAAGGTCGTCGAGGTCTACGCGAGCCAGTACGAGGATCGCGTCGCCGTCGCGTACACGACGCGCCGGCTCGGCAAGCAGGTCACCGAGGTCGTCGGGTTCGTGCTCGTCAAGACGACCGGCCGCGGCACACCGATCGGTGCGAAGCCCGCCACGCCGGCACCCGACGCTGCGGCGAAGCCCACCGTCACCGCGCCGAACGATCCGAAGCTCGACAAGGCGGTC
>DAIRFU010000681.1:0-3873 GCA_036794935.1 Kofleriaceae bacterium
CGAGCTGGCGCGGACCGGCGACGAGCGTGCCATTGCGATAGATACGCGTGATCCGATTCGCGCCCTCGAACACCCAGTGCAGCAGCACCCAGCCGCCGCCGATCACGTTCTCGTTCACGTCGGTGTAGTCGTTGCCGTAGAAGCCGACCGCGATCGTGTCGCCGTCGAAGCGGCTGTGAAACCAGCGCGCCTGGTTCTGGTTGCCGGTGCCGAGCACGATGATCGCGTCGTTATCGTTCGTCCCGCGCTGGTCGATCCACATCGAGATCGTGTGGGCCGTGTTGCCGGTGATCGGATTCGTGAACGTGATCTGGTCAGCACCGCCGTCGAAATCGATGCCGCGGCCGAGCCGGGCGGGCTTGCTCGCCGACGGATTCATCCCCGCGGCGGCGCCGGCGTGCTGGCCGCGCGCGTCGGCGATCGCCGTCGTCGCCAGCGAGTCGTCGAGGTGCCAGACCGCGGCGTAGGCGCCGAACGTGCCCGCGGGATCCGGCGCGTGCGCCGCGGTGAGATCGCCGTACCGGATCGCGATCTGGGTGCCGGTGGACAGCGCCGGAACCCTCACCCAGGCGTCGAGCCGGCCCGTGCTCTTGGTCCAGCTCTGGATCTCGTAGTCGAGCGGTGCGCCCGCCTGGACGAAGTGAATGTCGGTACCGTCGTTGCGCGCGTCCGCCGCGAGGTCTGCATCGGTCAGCGAGACCCACAGCGGGAAGTCGGCGTGGGTGCCGGTCACCCCCGCGTTGATCGTGATCGTCTTCTCGCGCAGGGCCGGAATCGGCGGATCATCGCCGGCATCGCCAGCATCACTGGCATCCGGGCCGACCGCGACGTCGCTCGGCGATGCATCGCCGGTCAAGGGCGTTGGGATCCCGTGCTCGAACGAGCACCCCGCCAGCAGGCCGATGAGCAGCAGCCGCACGACCCGATCGTACGCCAGACGACGGGCCCGATCTACGAGCCTTTCGGGGCCATGCCGGGGGGGCGGGATGGGCTAGAGTGCCCCGCAAGATGGCGGAGCGCCTCTACATCGTCGACGGGCACGGCTACATCTTCCGCGCCCATTACGGCCTCATGAACGTCTCGCGGGGCGAGCGCAAGGAGGTCCGGCTGTCGACCGCGGAGGGCATGCCGACCGGCGCCCTGTACGTGTTCGCGCGGATGCTGATGCGGCTCGAGGAGGACTTTCAGCCGGCCCGGATGGCCGTCGTGTTCGACGACAAGTCCGGCAAGCGCACGTTCCGCGCCGAGATGTTCGCGGACTACAAGGCGAACCGCAAGGAGACCCCGGAGGAGCTCTGCGTCCAGATGGAGTACTTCCCGAAGATCGTGCGTGGCCTGGGCTGGCCGTGTCTCGCGATCCCGGGCGTCGAGGCGGACGACGTGATCGCGACGCTCGTCGTGCAGGCGCGCCAGCAGGGCTGGGACGTCGTGGTGTTCTCGGCCGACAAGGACATCATGCAGCTGATCGGAGATGGCGTCTCGATGATCGACGCACTCCACCAGAAGACGTACACGCGCGAAGAAGTGATCAAGAAGATGGGCGTGCCGCCGGAGAAGATTCCGGACTTCCTCGCGCTCGTCGGCGACACCAGCGACAACGTCCCCGGCATCCGGGGCGTCGGCGACAAGACCGCCGCGAACCTGCTCGAGAAGTACGGCACGCTCGCCAACCTGATCGAGGCGAACCCGGTCGTGCCACGGCTCTCGATCAAGCAGCCGTTCGGCGATCCCGAGCAGCTCGAACGGGTCAGGATGTCGCGCCAGCTCGTCGAGCTCAAGCGCGACGTCGAGGTCCCGCCACTCGACGAGCTCGTCGTCGGCGACTGGGACCTGCCCGGCCTGCTGCAGCTGTTCACCGAGCTCGAGTTCCAGGTGCTCGTCGAGAAGGTGAAGATCAAGATGCCGCCCGGCGACGACATGGTCGTCGTGCCGGCCCCCGCCACCCACCAGGTCGCGAGCGTCGAGGCGCGCCAGGACACGCAGGTCATGGTGCGCGCCGATGCGATCGCGGCGCTCGCCGACGCGGCCGACAAGGCCGGCAAGCTCGCGATCACCGTCGAGCTCGATCCCGAGCGTGCCGAGCGCGCCCGCATGGTCGCGGTGATCGTCGCGGTCCCCGGCGAGCCGCCCGCGTACATCCCGCTCGGCCACCGCTACATCGGTGCGCCCGCGCCGCCCCCGCCGGGCGACCTCCTCCCGCTGCACCGCGTCCTCGAGGATCCGACGGTCGCGAAGATCTGCCACGATGCCAAGCGCGTCGTGCGCGCGTTCCTCGACATCGGTGTGACCGTCGCCGGCATCGTCGATGACACGATGCTCGCCGGCTTCCTGCTCGATCCGACCGCCGAGTGCGAGCCCGGCGAGGCGATCGCGCAGCGGCTCGGCGGCGTGATGATCCCCGCGCGGTCGACGATCGTCGGTCGTCAGAAGAGCCTCGAGAGCATCGAGGTCGAGCGTGCGGCGCCGTGGGCCGGCGCGATCACGTCGGCGCTGCTCCCGATCTCGGCGCAGTTGCCCGAACGCCTGCAGGCGAGCGGGCTCGCGGCGCTCTACCGCGATATCGAGCTGCCGGTCGCGAACCTGCTTGCCCAGGTCGAGCGCGTCGGCATCCACATCGACACCGATCACTTCAAGCGGCTCTCGGCCGACGTCACCACGCGCCTCGCCGCGCTCGAGAAGCAGATCTTCGAGCTCGCCGGCATCGAGCTCAACATCGGCTCGCCCAAGCAGCTCGGCGAGCTGTTGTTCGAGAAGCTCGGCCTCGCGACGAAGGGGGTGCGGCGCACGAAGACCGGCTGGTCGACCGAGGCCGACACGCTCGAGCAGCTCGACCACCCGATCATCAAGCCGATCCTCGAGCACCGCGAGATCAGCAAGCTGAAGGGCACCTACCTCGACGCGCTGCCGCCGCTCGTGTCGCCGGCGACGGGCCGCGTCCACACCACGTTCAACCAGGTCGTCGCCGAGACCGGTCGGATCTCGTCGCAGGATCCGAACCTCCAGAACATCCCGATCCGGAGCGACCTCGGCATGCAGATCCGGCGCGGGTTCGTCGCCGCGCCCGGCCACGTGCTCATCGCCGCCGACTACTCGCAGATCGAGCTGCGGATCCTCGCCCACCTCTCGGGCGATCCGCTGCTGTCCTCGGCGTTCCGCGATCACGTCGACGTCCACACCCAGACCGCCGCCGAGGTGTTCGGTGTCCCCCGGGAGCAAGTCTCCCCCGAGCAGCGCCGGATCGCGAAGGCGGTCAACTACGGTCTCTCGTACGGGCAGAGCGACTTCGGCCTCGCGCGCGCACTCGACGTCACGCGCACGCAGGCCGCCGAGTACTCGCGGCGCTACTTCCAGCGGTTCCCGACGATCCACAAGTTCATGGACGAGATCGTCGCCGTCGCGCGCGCGCAGGGCGGCGCCCGCACGGTGCTCGGCCGGTGGCGGCCGATCCCGAACCTCATGTCCAAGAGCCCGGCCGCGCGCCACGCCGCCGAACGCGTCGCGCAGAACACGCCGATGCAGGGCACGGGAGCGGACCTCATCAAGCTCGCGATGCTGCGCACGAACGAGCGGATCGCGCGCGAGGGGTGGCCGGTGAAGATGCTGCTCACGGTGCACGACGAGCTCGTGTTCGAGTCGCCGCCCGACATCGCCGAAGCGGTCGGCGCCGCACTCAAGGACGAGATGGAGAACGTGTACAAGCTCTCCGTCCCGCTCGAGGTCGACGTTGGCATCGGCGCCAGCTGGGCCGACGCGTAGCCAAACGCGCAAGTACTGATTGTTCATGCGATGTCCGGCGCGCGAAACTCGCAGCGTTCGTGCTAAAGATGCGACGCAATGCACCGCATCGTCGTCGACGCGATGGGAGGCGATCAC
>DAIRFU010000110.1:0-1134 GCA_036794935.1 Kofleriaceae bacterium
CCTCGATATGGACGATGTTGGGATGCGAGAGCAGCGACGCGATCTGCGCCTCCCGCTTGAAGCGCGCGAGGACCTCGTCGCCGGACATCTCGGCGTGGAGGACCTTGATCGCGACCTTCTTGCCGGGCAGGCGAGCGTGACTCGCGAGGAAGACGGCGCCCATCCCGCCCCGGCCGATCAGCGCCTCGATGGTGTAGGTGCCGGCGATCACCGACCCCACATCGATGGTCGAGCGCGCCGGTGAATGTTCCATCGCCATCGAGCGTATAATGAGACACCGATGCGTGCACGAGGTTGGTCGTTCGTCGTCCTGCTCGCGCTCTCGACGAGCGCCGCCGCCGACCCCAAGCCCAAACCGGTCGATGTCTCGGGGTTCAAGGACAAGCTCGTCGTGCTCGAGGATGCCGACGGCGCCGTCTACGTCGTGCTGCCCGGCAAGGAGCACCGCGTGTTCTTCGGCGTCGGTGGCAAGAACAAGAACCTCTACGAGCAGTCGGTGTTCGGCTACTACTCCGACGGCACCACCGGCGCGTGGGACGTCAGCGTGTGGGCGCCGCGCGTGCCGAACGTGCGGCCGGGCAGCATCGAGCGCACCAAGGACGGCACGTACAAGAAGGCGTGCGGCGAAAAGCTCCACGTCGATCTCACCGAGGTCACCGGCGCGAAGGCCAAGGCGATCCTCGACAAGGGGAAGTTCTTGACCACCGCGATGATCCGCCGGCCCTACCTGCTCGCGCGCGACGACGCCGCCGTCTACTACTACGTCGACGTGCTCCGCGAGCAGTACGGCGGCAAGGGCTTCCGCGTGTTCGTCGGCAAGAAGGGCGCGATGAAGCAGAAGCCGCTCACCGACGTCGCGACCGACACGGCCGGCGACGTGTTCTCGACGAAGACCGGCGACCTGCGGATCGTCCGCGACGTCAGCGAGGGCAAGTCGAACATCGCGTGGATCAAGGGCGCGAAGCGCTCGTCACTGGTCTCGCTCGACACCGACGCGAACTCGGCGCTCATCTTCAAGGACCTCGGCGTCTACGGGTTCACCGGCTCGATCTGCGAGAACATGTAGGCGTACTGTCGCGGCCATGAAGCTCTCCGGAACGGTCGCGCTCGTCACGGGTGGTGCGTCGGGCCTCG
>DAIRFU010000110.1:1144-13853 GCA_036794935.1 Kofleriaceae bacterium
TCGGTGCCGCCACGGTTCGCAGGCTCGTCGCCGGCGGCGCTCGCGCCGTGATCGTCGATCGCGATGAGGCGCGCGGTGCCGCCCTCGCGAGCGAGCTCGGCCAGGGCTCGGCACTCTTCGCGAAGGCAGACGTCACCGACGCGGCCCAGATCGAGGCGGCGCTCGCCCAGGCGGCCGGGTTCGGCACGCTGCGCGTCGTCGTGTCGTGCGCCGGCGTCGGCTGGGCCGCGCGCACGCTCGACAGGACCGGCAAGCCGCACGATCTCGAGCTGTTCAAGAACGTCGTCGGCATCAACCTGATCGGCACGTTCAACGTGCTGCGGCTCGGCGCCTCGGTGATCGCGAAGAGCGAGCCGCTGGAGCACGGCGAGCGCGGCGTGATCGTCAACACCGCGTCGGTCGCCGCCTACGACGGCCAGATCGGTCAGATCGCCTACGCCGCATCGAAGGCCGGCGTCGCCGGCATGACGCTGCCCGCCGCGCGCGACCTCGCGCCCGCCGGCATCCGCGTCGTCACGATCGCGCCCGGCATCTTCGACACGCCGATGCTCGGCGCGCTGCCCGAGGACAAGCGCGCGGCGCTCGCCACGGACGTCGTCTTCCCCAAGCGCCTGGGCTCGCCCGACGAGTACGGCGCGCTGGTCGCCGCCATCGTCGAGAACGGCTACCTCAACGGCGAGACGATCCGGCTCGACGGCTCGCTGCGCATGCCGCCGAAGTAGCTGCGAATACGCCCGCTTGTCGGCGCTCATGCCGCCGACGTAGCTGCGAATACGCCGGCTGGCCCGTGCGTTCGATCCGCGTGGAGCTGCGCCGCGCGAGCCGACCGGAGCTGTGGTTGCGCCGCGCCTACGTCATGGCGCTCGCGACGCGCCGGCTCGCGCGCTGGTGGGGCGAGCCCGGGTTCGCGGTGCCCGAGCGCCTCGCACCCGAGGGGCCGGTCGCGTGGCTCCAGCGGATCCCGATCGGTCGGGCCGGCGCACACCCACGCCTCGACGCCGGCAAGCGGCACAACGTGCGGCTCGCCGCCACCGCCTTCCATGGCGTGGTGATCGCGCCCGAGCGGCCGCTCAGCTTCTGGCGCGCGCTCGGGCCGGCGACCGCGGCGCGCGGCTTTTCGTGGGGCATGGAGCTGCGCTCGGGGTGTGCGGTGCCCGCGATCGGTGGCGGTATCTGCCTGCTCTCGAACGCGCTGTTCGCGATGGCCGTCGAGCTCGGCTGGGCGGTGCACGAGCGGCACGGTCACTCGCTCGCGCTCGGCGATGCGAATGCGCTCGACGCCACGGTCGCGTTCCCGCATGTCGACCTGCGCATCGCGCCGCGCGCGGGCCGCGCGGTGCTCGATGTCACCGTCCGCGGCGACGTGCTCGTGGTCGCGGTGCGCGCGGCCGGTGCCGTGCCGCGCGTCGAGCTCGAGCGCGACCAGCGCGAGGCCGATCGCGTCCGGTCGACCCGCATCCGCCGCCGTGTCTGGGACGGCGACCTGCTCGTCGAGGATGCGCTGATCGTCGACGATCGCCAGCGCCTCCCGGCCACCCTGCGCACGTGCCTCGACTGCGGCGCGGTGGCGTGCCACGCGCGTGTCGAGCTGCCGGAGCCCCCGCGATGATGCTCGACAGGGACTCACGCGGCGGCGCCACGGCGCCGAGCACGCTCGTCACCGGCTCGCGCGCTGGAGCCGCCGCCGCGGCGACCACGCTCGTCATCGGCTCGCGGGCCGGGCTTCCGGAGTCGCCGCGATGACGGTCGCCACGGGCTCGCGCGCTGATGCCACCCCGGCGAGCACGCTCGTCACCGGCTCGCGGCCCGGCGCCGTCGTCGACCTCGCGATCCGGGTGCTCGCGCGCGGCCGCACCGATCGCCGCTACCTCGCCGAGCTCGCGCGGCGCGCCGCGGTCGATGCGTGGGTCGCCCGCGAGGTCGCGCGGCGCCGGCCCGAGGTCGTGATCGCGCCGACACTCGCCGCGCGCCGCACGTTCGCCGCCGCCCGCGCGGTCGGCGCGCGCACGGTGCTGATCCTCGATCTGCCCCTGTTGCGCGCGCTGCATCGCGACCTCGATCGCGCCGCCGCGGTGTGGCCGGAGCGCCGCTTCCTGCGCCGGTTTCGCGCGCCGGCGTGGGCGATCGCGCGGCAGGAGGCCGAGCGCGTGCTCGCGGATCGCATCGTCGTGCGCGGGCCGTACGCGCGCGCGCTGTGCATCGCCGACGGCGTCGCCGAGGGCTGCCTCGAGCTGTCCGACGCGCCGCCGCCTCGCGTCGTCGCGCCACCGCTCCGCGTCACCGGCCGGCTCCGTCTCGCGGGCCTCGCCGCCGCCCGCCACGGCATCGACACGGCGCTCGCCGCGGCGCGGTTGCTCGGCAAGACACTCGTCGTGCGCGCCGGCGAAGGCACCGAGCCGGCCGACCTCCTCGCGCGCGCGGGCGTCGCCGTCGACGCCGGGCCGGTCGACGCGATCATCTGCCCCGCGGTGTGCGAGTGCTATCCGCCGGAGCTGCGCACGTCGGGCATCCCGGTCATCGCCTCGCCGATGGCGAGCCTCGATGGCCGCGGTCCCGATCCGTTCGATGCGCACGCGTTCGCGGCGGCCATCGATCCGGCCTACAGCCGCCGCGCCTGAGCTCCTTGCCGCGCCGTCACTTCGGCAGCACGTCGGCCGGGAACGCGTTCGGCATCTCGGGGATCTTCTTCTCGTAGAGCCAGCTGTACGTGAAGTACGAGCCGGTCACGCGCTTGGTGTAGTTGCGCGCCTGGTCGTCGACGATGCTCTCGACGAACTCGTCGGGGGCGAGCGTGCCGCGCGCCTTGAGGGCACGGCGCACGTAGCCCGGCCCGGCGTTGTACGCGGTCGGGATCAGGATCGTGAAGCTCTTGAAGCTCTTGAACAGGCTGCCGAGGAAGCGCGAGCCGATCGTCACGTTCTTCTCCGGATCGCGCAGGTTCTCGCGCGTCGGATCGATGCCGGTGCCCTTCGCGAAGTCCTTCGCGGTCGGCGGGATCATCTGGGTGAGCCCGATCGCGTTCGCGTAGCTCTCGGTCAGCGGGTTGAAGCCGCTCTCCTCGCGGACGATGCCGATCTGCATCGCGATCGGGACGTTGTTGAGCGCGGCGAAGCGGCTGAGCAGGCCGTAGTACGCCTTGGGGTACGCGATCTGCCAGCGCGCGCGGTTCGCGCCGACCGGCCACTGCGTGCGGTAGTCGAGGATGTGCCAGCGCGTCGGCCAGATCGAGGTCGCGTGACGGCCGGCGCGATCGTAGAGGAATGCCATCGCCCACAGCTTCGCTTCCTGATCCGGATCCTCGATCCGCTGCTTGCCCGGTGGCGCCGACAGCCCGAGCCTGCGCAGCTCCGGGTCCGCGGCCGAGCCGAGACCGAGCCGCAAGAACTCGAGTGCGCGCGCAAAGCCGGGCGTCGCCCACTCCGGGCGCGCCTTGAACGTGAACGAGGGCGCCTTCGGATCGTAGCCGGCCGGGTCCGCCGAGATCTCGGCGACCAGCTTCTCGAAGTCGGCCGGCGCGTTCTCGCGCAGCCGGTTGAGCGCGAGCAGCGCGTAGAAGCCGGCCGGATAGCTGCGCACCGTCGCCTGCCAGTACGCGACCGCGTCGGCCATCTGGTTCTTCGCCGCGTACGCGCGCCCGAGCCAGTACTGCGGCTGGCCTTCCGCGTAATAGTTGTCATCGCGCGGGACGAGCCGGATCTGGTCCTTCCACCACTTGATCGCGTCGTCGTAGCGCTTCTCGGTCCACGCGCGCCAGCCCAGCCGCCACCGCGACTCCGCGACGTTGTCGCCGTCGGGGAACAGGGTCGGCAGCGCGGTCAGCAGGGCATCGACCTTGGCGCCGTCTCCGAGATCCGCCCACTCCTCGGCCTCGCGCAGCATCGCGTCGTCGGAGTAGCTGTGCTTCGGGTCGACCTTCTGCGCCGCCTGGTAGTGCGTGACCGCCGTCTCGTGCTCGCCGATGAACGAGTAGGCGCGGCCGGCCTGGTAGTGCGACTTGATCCACAGATCGGTGTTCGCCGCTGCCTTGCACGCGATCACCGCATCCTCGAACAGCGCCGCGGCGCCCTTGCGATCGCGCGCCTTGAACCGGCTCTGCGCGCGGTGGTAGGCGGCGACGCACCGGTCGGCGACCGAGATCTTCGGATCGGCGAGCGCCGCCGCGAACGCGGCCTCCGACTCGGGGTTGCGCATCGCATCGAACAGCTCCATGCCGCGCGCGATGTGCTCTGCCGCGGTGTAGGGCTCCGCGACCTTGAGCGCGGTCAGGCGCGCCTTGGCCTTCGTCGTCCACGAGGACAGCGGATCGTCGATCGTGATCGACCGGTACAGCGCGATCGCCTCGGCGCGATCGCCGTTCGTCTTCTCGATCGCGTCCGCGAGATCGAACCGCGCCTCCGAGCGAAACGGACCTTTCGGGTGCCGCGCGAGGTAGTCGCGATAGTGCGCCGCGACCGCGGGCCAGTCGGCCTTGCCACGCAGCAGCTCGCCGAGCAGCATCTCGGTGTCGGCGCCGACGATCGAGTCGCGCGAGACCGTGGTCGCGAGTGCGGTCGCCTCGTCGGGCTTGTGGACGAGCCACAGCGCGCGCGCCGCATGATAGCCGACGTAGTCGGCGAGCTCGGGGAGCTTCGCGTAGGCGGCGACCAGGTGCGGCGCCGCGTGGGTGGCATCGCCCAGGCGCTCGTAGCAAAGCCCGAGCATGAGCTCGATGCGTGCGGCCTGCGCATCATCCGTGGTCTTCGCGCGCGCCTTGCCGAACGCGGTGGCCGCGGCCTTGTAGTCCTCGAGCGCGAACTTCTTGCCCGCCTCGAGCTCGTCCGGAGTCGTCCAGTACGAGGCCACGCTCGCCTCGGAGAACGTCGCACCGCCGGGCGCCGCGGCGGGCTCCGGAGCGGGCAGCGGCCGCGGTGTCGTCACCGTGTGACGAGAGTCGTCGCCGGAGCACGCGCAGATCACCGCGCAGAGGAGCCACGCAATGCGTCCCATTCCCTTGAAGCTAGCAACGGCGATCGCCGACGCCAAATTTCATCGTGACACGCGGTTACGACCCGCGTGCTTCGCGCGATAGAGCGCCTTGTCGGCCGCCTCGACCAGCTCCTCGAGCGTGTTGGCGGGGGTCGACGGCAGCCCGGCGAGCCCGACCGACACGGTCGCGTGCACACCTTGCGCCGGGACCGGCATCACCGCGGCCTCGACCAGCTTGCGCAGCCGCTCCGCCGTCAAGTGCGCCGAGTCGATCTCGATCGCGCGCAGGATGATCGCGAACTCCTCGCCACCGAACCGCGCCACGACATCCTCGTTGCGCACCGCCTTCGCGAGCACGCCGGCGATCGCCGTCAGCACGGTGTCGCCGGCGAGGTGGCCGAACGTGTCGTTGACCTTCTTGAAGTGATCGAGATCGAGCATCAGGAGCGATAGCGCGGTGTGGTGCCGCTGCGCGAACTTGAGCTCGCTGTCGAGTCGCTCGAGGAAGTAGCGCTTGTTGAACAGCCGGGTCAGGCCGTCGCGCAGCGCCGACGACATCAGATTTTCATGGAACGACTCGTCGAGATCGTCCTGAAAACCAAACCGGATCACGGTGCCGCGGCCGACCTGGATCTTGTCGCCATCGCGCAGCTCGGTCGTCGCGGTGATCTTGACGCCGTTGACGAACGTGCCGTTGCGGCTCTTCATATCCTCGACCCACGCCCGCCCGGTCTCGGCCCGGATGCGCGCGTGCGTGCGCGAGATGCCGTCGTCCTGCAGGCGCAGCTCGACGCTGGGCGCGCGGCCGATCACGGCCGTGCCCTTCGAGACCTTGAACTGCGTGCCCGATGCGCCACCGGTCAGCACGGTCAAGACCGGCTTGGTGCGCGCGGCGCCGACGGACGAGAGCTTCTCCTGAAACTCGTCCACCTCGGTTGCCGTCGTGGTCTCTTCTTCCCACTCGTCGGGCACGACCTCATTGGTACCGTGAGTCACGCACGGGCTGCAATCCAAGTCGCGAGCGAGTCGAGCAGCGGCGATCCAAGGCCTTGGACCGCTTGACGCGCCTCACCACACAGCACCCGCATCCGGCGTGCCGCCTCGGCTGCATGTTCTGTAAGCTCGGCATCATCTCGATCGTCCGCGTGCTGGAACGCGATGCCGATCGCGAGGCCGTAGTGGGCGAGGGACCGCCGGGTCGGGGCGTCCGCACCGGCCGCGATCGCGCCGAGCTCGGCGGCCGCGGCGAACAGGGCGCCGGTCTTCGCCGCGTGCATGCGCTCGATCGCGGCCAGCCCGTGCAGCGACTCGCGCGGTGTCGTCAGATCGATCGCCTGACCGCCGAGCAGCTCGTGCACGCCGGCGCGGCGCGCGAGCACGCGCACCGCGTCCGCCGCGCCCGGGCCGAGCTCGGCGAGCGTACCGAAGGCCTCGGTGAGCAGGCCATCACCGGCGAGGATCGCGATCGCCTCGCCGAACGCGACATGCACGGTCGGCCGGCCGCGGCGCAGCTCGTCGTCATCCATCGCGGGCAGATCGTCGTGGACCAGCGTGTAGGCGTGCAGCATCTCGATCGCCGCCGCCGCCGGTAGCGCTGCCTGCCGGGTCCCGCCGCACGCCTCGGCCGCGGCGATCACGAGGGCAGGGCGCAGCCGCTTGCCGGGCCCGGTCGCCGCGTAGTGCATCGCCTCGGCGAGCCGGCCCGGATCGTCGGCGGGAGGGCGCAGCCGCCGATCGAGCTCGCGATCGACGAGCACGCGCGCGTCGTCGAGGAACGCGGCGAGCTCTGCCGGTGCGCTCGCCGGTGCGAGAGTCGCGGTCATCGTGGTCAGGTCCCGTTCGTCGAGGTCGGATCGTCGAACGGCACGGCTTGCACGCCGCCCGCCGTGCTGACCAGGATCTCCACGCGCTTCTCGGCCGACGCGAGCAGCTGCTGGCCGTGCCGCGCGAGCTGTACGCCTTCCTCGTAGACCGCGAGCGATTGCTCGAGCGACAGCTCGCCCGACTCGAGCTTCTGCACGACATCGCGCAGGCGCACGAGGATCGAGTCGAATCCCATCTCCGCGTCGGCCACGGCGCGACCATAGCCGGACGAAACTGAAAAGTCACCCGCACGAGATCGCTTGACGACACGAGTAGTTGCGGGGAAGCTGAAACCGCATGGGGGAGCAGCGCTCGGACTTTCGCCCGAACGACACCGGCGAGCTCAAGGAGCGGTGGCGATCCTACGTCCAGGATCACCGGCTCAACATCACGGCGCAGCGCGAGGCGATCGTGGAGCAGTTCCTGCGCACGCGCGATCACGTGTCGATCGACGAGCTGCTCGTCAAGGTTCGCAAGCGCCAGCCGCGCGTCGGCTACGCGACCGTCTACCGCACGCTCAAGCTGCTCGTCGATAGCGGCCTCGCGGTCGAGCGCCAGTTCGGCGACGGTCAGGCGCGCTACGAGGTCGTCGGCGATCACCACGACCACCTGATCTGCGTGAAGTGCGGCCTCATCCTCGAGTTCGAGGACGACGAGATCGAGCAGCTGCAGGAGAAGATCGCGACCCGGCTCGGCGGCTTCACCGTGCTGCGGCACCGCCACGAGCTGTACGGGCTGTGCCCCAAGGCTGCCGGCGAGGCCGCCGGCAACTGCCCGAACGAGCAGCGAAAGAAGTAGCTCGCGCGTTTTCGCCTGGTACTCGCGGCGCCGCGCCTGCATAGTCCCGGGCTCGATGGGCACGCCGTACGCCGTTCTCGCCCCGCTCTGCGCCGCGCTCGCTCTCACCGCGTGCCGCGCCGAGCCCGGTGCCCAGGACAGCGACGGCGGCGACATGGGCGACGCCGATACCACCGACGCGCCCGACGGCACCGGCTGCACCGCGTTGACGCCGCGGATGGAGGCGCCCGAGGCGTTCATCGGGCCGACCGGTCTCGAGGCGCGGATGAGCGCGCTGATCGACGGCGCGAAGACGTCGCTCGATATCCAGATGTACCTGTTCACGGTCGATGCGCTCGCCGACAAGGTCATCGCTGCCAAGCACCGCGGCGTCGCCGTGCGCGTGCTGCTCGATCCCGATCACGAGGGCAACCTCGACGTCAAGCCGAGGTTCACCTCCGGCGGCGTCGACTGGAAGAACGCGCCGAGCCTCTACTCGTTCTCGCACGCGAAGTACCTGATCGTCGACAGGACCGAGGCCGTCATCATGTCGATGAACTGGAACGTCGACGCGATGAACCGCGAGCGCAACTACGGCCTCGTCGATCGCGACATCGAGGACGTCGCCGACCTCCAGGGGATCTTCAACCAGGACTGGGCGCTCGCCAGCGGTGACGCGAGCAAGCCCGCAAACCTCGCCTGCACGCGCCTCATCGTGTCGCCGAACAACTCGAAGACGCGCCTGCTCGAGCACATCGCGAGCGCGACCACGAGCCTCGACATCGAGGTCATGT
This sequence comes from Kofleriaceae bacterium, assembly GCA_036794935.1. Taxonomy (GTDB): domain Bacteria; phylum Myxococcota_A; class Polyangia; order Haliangiales; family Haliangiaceae; genus JABFXX01. The sequence goes on from DAIRFU010000110.1 coordinate 9,544, forward strand.
ACATCTCGGAGACCAGCGTGCGCGACGCGATCCTCGCCGCGAAGAGCCGCGGCGTCACCGTGCGCGTGATCGTCAACGAGCCGACCGACGAGTCGATCGTCTCGCTCAAGAGCGCGGGCATCCCGGTCGAGACACCGGCGACGTTCTACCTCCACGCGAAACTCATCATCGCCGACCAGGTCGCGTTCGTCGGCAGCGAGAACATGTCGTTCACGTCGCTGGAGAAGAACCGCGAGGTCGGCGCGCTCGCGTTCGAACCGTCGACGTTCCAGCCGATCAAGGATCAGTTCGAGGCCGACTGGGCCTCGTCGACGCCGGTCCCGTAGCCGTCGCGTCGGTCGACTACGTCTGCTTGAGGCGGGCGATCTCGGCGTTCTCGGACAGCGGCAGGAAGTGAATCACGCAGCGACCGGGCTCGCTGGGCAAGAACGCCGCCGCCCACAAGAAGGAGTTCTTCCAGTACTCGCGCGTCGACGTGGTCTCGATCGGTGCCCCGAACCGCGCGCGCATCCAGCGGTCGGCCTCGTCCTCGACGCAGCCGCGCACCTTGAGCTGGATCTCGATGAGCGGCAGCTTCGCGAGTGCGGCCTCGCGCTCGTCGCGCTGCTCCTTCGTCGCGCCCTCGGGCAGCGCCGGCGGCTCGGTGCCGAGGAAGTAGGCGTCGACCTCGGCGACGCGCTTGCCGACCTTGATCGGCGGCAGCGCGAAGCACCAGGTCGCCTTGCGGCCATCGGTCAGCTCGGTCGGCTGGCAGATGCCATCGTGGATGGTCGCGCGGGTGGAGCGGCCGAACACGTAGTGACCGAGCCCGCGCGGCTCGGCCTTGCGGCCCTCGCAGGCGCCGAGCGCAGCGACCGATGCCGCGAGCGCGACGAGTGCCTGCGCGCGCGTCATGGCCGGATCGCTCCGCGTACCGTTACGTCGACCGTCACTTCGTCCTCCATCTTGAACAGGAAGAAGCGAGGCGCCGACAGTCCCAGCGTGCGGATATCGAGCTCGAACGTGCCGCGGGCCTCGACGCGCTGCTCGTCGAGCGTACCCTGGCCCGAGAGCACGAGCACGACCTCTTTGCCGCGCCACGCGAGCGTGCCCTCCGCCTTGGCCGTGAACTTCGCGCCATCACGTATCACCTCGGACACGCGGGTCAGCGTGAACGTTGCGGTCGGATGCGCGTCCATCGCGAAGTCCTTGCGCAGCTTCCGGTTCTTCAGGAAGTCACCGGCGTCGAACCGCGTCATGTCGACCGCGAATCGCGCCTTCGCCTGCTCGATGGCCCCGGCGTCGGCGTCGATCTCGCCGGTGATGGTGTCCCAGACCGTCGTCGTGTCGTGGACGCTCGACCGCGCCTTGACCGTGAGCTTGCCGCTCTCGACCGTGTAGTTCATGCCGCGAGGCACTGTAGCAGCAGCGTCGTGACGTTGTCGGTACCGCCATTGCGGTTCGCCGCGTCGACGAGCTCGGCGACCGCGCGCTCGAGGCTCTTCGCGTTGCTCGCGATCTGCGCGATCATGTCGTCGTTCACCATGCCCGACAGGCCGTCGGAGCACAGGATGTAGACGTCGCCGCTCTTGATCTGGTGGCTCCGGATGTCGACCTGGACGGTCTCGCGCATGCCGAGCGCGCGCGTGATCACGTTCTTGTGGGGGAAGTTGCGCTCTTCCTCCTCGGTCATGTCCGGCTTGGCTTCCTTGTAGTCCTCGAGCAGCGAGTGATCGCGCGTGAGCTGCGAGATCCCATTCTCCCGGACCCGGTAGACGCGCGAGTCGCCGACGTGGCCGACGTAGATCTTGTCGCCCGAGACGAGGGTCGACACGATGGTCGTGCCCATGCCCTTGTAGCGGAGGTCGCGGTTGGAGGTCTCGAAGATGCGGAGGTTCGCGAGCTTGATGCCGCAGACCAGCCGGTTCTCGATGTACGAGAGCGAGCGGTCCATCTTGTAGGGCCAGGTCGCGTCCTCGTCCTCGCGCGTGCGCTGATAGAACTCGCCGATCGTCTCGGCGGCCATCTTGGAGGCGACCTCGCCGGAGGCGTGGCCACCCATGCCGTCGGCGACCAGGAAGAGCTGTTCGTCCTCGATCAACGAGAAATAGTCCTCGTTGTGCGTCCGCTTCATCCCGACGTCAGTCTTGGCCGCGTAGCGGATCTTCATGGTCCCCGTAGTCCATCGAAATCATAGGTGGCGTATGCGCGTCGCGTCAACCGAACCGCCGAACTTCCGGGTAGAGTGCGCAGCGCATGCGCGCCGAGATCTTGACGATCGGAGACGAGCTGTGCCGCGGCGAGATCGTGGATACCAACTCCTCGTACTTGGCGCAGCGGCTCTGGGACCTCGACATCACCACCCGATGGATGACGAGTTGCTGCGATGACGTGAATGATATCACCACCGCGGTGGATCGGGCGGTCGGCCGCGCCGAGTTGGTCGTCTGCTCGGGCGGGCTTGGCCCCACCGAGGACGACCTGACCGTCGACGTGGTCGCGCGGCTCGCCGACAGCGACGTGATCGTCGACGAGGCCGCGAAGCAGCGCATGGTCGAGCGCTACGGCGCACGTATGGAAGTGACGCCGATCCAGCTGCGCCAGGTCCGCGTCCCGGCGCGCGCGCGGGTCCACGGTAACCCGGCCGGGCTCGCGCCGTGCTTCGAGGCCAGCATCCGCGGCGTGCCGGTCGTGTGCCTGCCGGGCATCCCGCGCGAGCTGCACGCGATCTTCGACGCCCACCTCGAGCCCCGATTTCGCGAGCTGCGCGAGTCGCGGGGCAACGCCGAGCGCATCGCGCGCCGGATCTATCGCGTGTTCGGCCGCGGCGAGTCGCAGGTCTCGCAGGCGTGCCGCGGCATGATCGAGGGCGTCGCCGGCGCGTCGATCCACTACCAGGTGAAGTTCCCCGAGACGCTCGTCAAGCTCGTCGTCCGCGACCGCGATCCGGCGGCCGCCCAGGCGCGGCTCGACGCCCTCGACGCCGAGGTCCGGACCCGGCTGGCCGGGCTTCTGTACGGCACCGGCGAGGTCAACCTGATCGAGAAGGTGACGCGCCGCTTGATCGAAGAGAACGTCACCGTCGCGACCGCGGAGTCGTGCACCGGCGGCATGATCGGCGAGATGATCACGCGCATGCCGGGCAGCTCGCGCATCTACAAGGGGGGCGTGATCGCGTACTCGAACGACGTGAAGGTACGGCAGCTCGGCGTGACGCCCGAGACGCTCGACAAGCTCGGCGCCGTCAGCGAGATGACGGTCAACCAGATGGCGGCGGGCGCGCAGAAGCGCTTCGACGCCGACATCGGGATCGCGGTGAGCGGCATCGCCGGCCCCGGCGGCGGCACGCCGGAGAAGCCGGTCGGCACGGTGTGGCTCTGCGCGTTCGGGTTGCCGCACGCGATCGACGACGAGCCGACGGTCATCTTCGAGAACACGACGAAGAAGCTCGGCTGGCCGGGGGCGCGCGATCAGATCCGCACGCTCGCGGCGTGGTGGGCGTTCAAGCTGATCGACGAGCTGCTCGATCGGAGGCGCGCGTGAGCGCGGGCAAGCGGCTGTTCGTCGGGGTGCGCGTCAGCGTGCAGACCGCGAACGCGCTCGCCGCGGCGGCCGAGACGCTCCAGCGCCGCGCCCGCGACGCGCGCATCGATCTCAAGTGGGTCGCGCCCGTGAACTATCACGTGACGCTGAAGTTCCTCGGCTGGACGCGCGAGGACGCGATCGGCGCGGTGCGCGACGCGCTCGACGGTGCGCTCGTCGGTGTCGCGCCGCTGTCGTTCCGCACCGCGCGCCTGGGCGCGTTCGGCTCGCTCGACAAGGCCAGCGTCGTGTGGGCCGGCGTCGACGGCAACCGGCTCGACGACGTCGGTGCGCGCGTGCAGGCCGCGATGGCAGCGCTTGGCTTCTCGCGCGAGAGCCGACCGTTCCACGCGCACGTCACGCTGGCGCGGCTTGCCGAAAGTAGACCTGTCCGCGAGCTCGTGTTACCCCTGTCGGAACAGATGTTCAGTGACACGCGCATCGATGGGGTCACGTTGTTCGAAAGCGAAACGAAATCGTCCGGTTCCGTGTATCGAGAGCTCCATCGAATCAGCTTCAAACCACCCGAAACGACGGAGAAACGTCATACGGGAGCGGTAGAGCTGGGGGACGACACAGACGATGGCTGGCCGAGAGGGCGACCGTCGAACTAAGTGCAGAGGGAGCTTCCACGATGGCTACAAAAGAAACGACCCCGACTCCGCCGGCCGGCAACAACACCCGCGACAAGGCGATCGATCTCGCGCTCGCCGCGATCGACAAGCAGTTCGGCAAGGGCGCGATCATGC
>DAIRFU010000111.1:0-11977 GCA_036794935.1 Kofleriaceae bacterium
CCGCAGGGCGGCGTCGGCCCGCTCGGCCAGGCTCTCGATCGTCTCGGCGTTGGCCTCGACCACGCCGATGCTGGCGGTCACGGTGCCGTCACACAGCTTCGCCTCGTTGATCTGGGTCCGGAACCGCTCGGCCAGGACCTTCGCGCCCTCGAGCGCGGTGCCCGGCATCACGATCGCGAACTCGTCGCCGCCGAGGCGGAAGCACGCGTCCATCACGCGCGTGTGCTTGTTGAGGATCGTGCCGATCATCTTGAGCAGCTCGTCGCCCGCGGCCTCGCCGAAGCGATCGTTGGCGACGTTGAAGCCGTCGAGGTCGAGGAGGGCCAGGCTGAACGATTGCTTGTAGCGGGTGCAGCGCGCGAGCTCGACGTTGACGCGCTCCTCGAACGCGCGGCGGTTGAGCAGGCCGGTCAGCGCATCGTGGGTGTTGTCGTAGCGCGGGCGCGGGAAGCTGCGCGTGCGGTGCAGCGGGATCGCGATGATGGTCGCGAGCAGGCGCAGGGTCTCGACGTCCTCGTCGGAGAGGGCACCGGCCTTCGTGCCGGTGGCGCACAGGACGCCGACCGCGTACTCGCCGTGCAGGAGCGGGACGCAGACGGAGGTGCCGTCGTCGGAGCGAGTAGGGCGGCGGGCCTGGATGCAGGTGCCCGACAGGCCAGCCTGCGAGGACCGGCGGACGCCGAGCTGCTGGCTATTGCCGGTGCCCGAGGTCGCGCGGCAGACGAGGTCATCCCCCTCGACGAGCTCGACCATGGTCGAGGCCGCGGGCAGGAGCTGCTGGGCGCGGTCGGCCACGACGCGCATCACCTCGTCCGCGGTCAGGGCCGCGGCGGCAATCGCGTTTTGCAGCTCGATGATCGAGAGCAGTCTCTCGGAGCTGGGCGTAGCCGGTTCAGCCATCGCCCTCATCATACAGAGAATGGGGGCTGTTGGGCGTCTACTCGCCGCTCCCTTCGCGCTTGCACGCGGGGCGTGGGCCCTCGCCGTGCGGCACCGCGAGGGAGACGACGTCGAGCTGGATGTTGTCGGAGCGGATGCCGGCCGGCCCCTTGATGGTGCGCGCGATCTTCGGGAGCGTGCCCTGCCACAGCAGCTTGTCGTCGATCCACGCGTAGAGCTCGTCGCCCACGATCTCGGCGCGCAAGGTGTGCGGCGTGCCGTACTCGAACAGCGGCGTGAAGGTCTTGTGGTGTGGCTTCACCTTCGCGTAGCCGTCGGCGCCGCACTCCTCGTGCGAGTGCTTGCCCGGGTTGAGCTTGACCGAGACGTCGAGCTTGGGCCGCGGATCGAGACGCCACATCACGTAGACGACATTGCAGCTGTCCTGCGCGCGCAGCTTGAGACCGACCTGGCGGCGCAGCTGGCCGCCGGCGAGGGCGCGCAGCTCCTCGGGCTCGCCGCGGTACGTGAAGGTCAGGGCGGCGGCATCACCGCCGGCACCGAGCGCGAAGCCGCGCATCGTCGGGTCGGCGACGTGACCGTCGGTGACCGCGCCGTGGGTGACGCACAGGTCGGCGGCCGCGATCGGCGCGACCGCGATCGTCGGCTTGTGATCGCGTGGCGCGGCCTCGGTCCGCGACCCGCCGCAGGCGCCGGCCATCGCGACGGCGACGACCGCGAGCGATCTCACGGCGCGTCGCCTCCGAGGACTTCCTCGATGCTGGTGACGTGCGTCGTCAGGTACGCGTGCTGCGCCTTGGCCTTGACCCACTCGAACCATACGGTCTGACGATAGCGCTTGCTCTCCTCGCCGCCGATCCGGTTGAGCGCGTCGAGCTGGCGATCGAGCTCCTTGACCAGCGCCTCGGTCTCTTTCGCACGCTTGCTCTCGATCTCGATCGTGGCGCGCAGGCGATCGACGGTGCCCTCGACACCGAGGCCACGCCCGCGCTCGACGAGCAGCTTGCGGGCCTTCGCCGCGCGCGTGTTGGCCTTGCTCTGGAACAGCAGGCCGAGGTTGACGCCGACCGAGACGACGGCGAAGTACGGCGACGGGTTCTCGCGCTCGGGGTACTCGTCGATGCCGACGCGCACGCTGACGTCGATCGCCTGCGCGCGGCGCAGCTTGGCCTCGTAGCGCTCCATGTCGGCATCGGCGCTGCGGTAGGTGGCGAGGGCGCCGGCGAGCGGGGTCTCACTCGGCGGCGGCAGCGTGGCGAGCTGGCGGTGATCGTCGGCGGCGAGCTCGCGCAGCTCCTCGACGCGGACGCGCGTCGCGGTGGCTTCCTGCGCGGTCATCCGGCGCGCCGCGAAGTCGGCCTCGTCGTGGCGCAGGATCTTGTCGGCCTCGACGAGGGCATCGTCGAGCACGCGCAGCCGGGCGGCGATCGCGCGCGACGTGGTCTCGCCGCGCACCTGCTCGAATGCCTTGTGACGGCGGCAGTCGGCCTTCGCGCGCTGGCGGGTCGCGTTGCCCTCGTAGAGGCCGGAGAGCTTGTAGCGCACGCCCGCGATCAGGCGCAGACCCTTCTGGGCGGCGGAGGGATTGATGTCGGCGGACGGCTGCTCGACGTAGCCGAGCGAGCCGACGACCTCGGGCGACATCTGGACCGCGGCCTGGGCGTTCGCGACACCCTCGACGTAGTCACAGTAGCCATCGTCCTCGGTCTCGGCATGGGCGGTGGAGGACAGCAGCGCCAGTACAACCAGGGCCCGCATCAGAGGAGCATCGGCCGTCCCCCGACGAACAGGACGTCGTCGGTCGCATCGGCATCCTCGTCGAGCTTGAGCTCGACCATCTGACCACGCAGCTGCTTGTCGCGGTTGGGGTGCTTGAACTGCACCTCGCCGGGCAGCACGCCCATGACGGTGCCGACCTTGCCGCAGAACACCATCGTCAGCCAGCACGAGTAGACCGGCTCGCCCTTCTTGACGCCGTCGAGGTTGTCGTAGGGCACGAACGCGACGTGCGCGTCGTCGCCGATCGCCCGCAGGTACGACGACTGCTTGAGGATGTCGAGCAGCTTGTCCTCGCGCGTGAGCGCGGCCTTCAGCATGTCGCGGTTCTGGATCGCGCGCTGGGTCTCGAGCCGCGACGCCTCGTACTCCTGCTTGATCTTGAGCACGTCGTAGGACAGCGAGCCCTCGGTGCCCTCGTTGGCGAGCAGCGCCTCGAGCGAGCGGGTCTGCGAGTCGAGATCGGCGGCGCGCGTCTCGTACTCGGCCTGGCGCTCGGCGAGGTTGAGGTTCGAGCCGCTGATCTGCGCGATCTGGAACTTACCGTTGAGCATCGAGTCGCGATCGATGAGACCGGCCTTCCACTCGGCGGCCATCCGCTTCTGCTGGGCGGTCGCGTACGCGCTGTTCGAGCGCTTGATCTTCGCGCGCGTCGAGGCGGCGGCGTCGGCGAGATCGTACATGCGTGCGAGCGCGGCCTTGCGTCCCTCGAGGTCACTCTTGATCGCCTTGGCGAACTCGAGCTGGAACTCCTGCTGCACGGCGATCGCGCGCTCGGCCTGATCGAGCTCGGCCGCGGTGCGGTCGCGGTTGGTCTGGCGCTCGGCGAGCTGCGACTGCAGCGACACGACCTTCTCGTCGGTCGGCGAGATCGCCATCGGCACGATCCAGCTGTTACTCACGTAGAAGAACGCGGTGGTGACGAGATAGCCGACCAGCACGACCACGATGATCGTGAGGATCGCGAAGCCGAGCAGCCGGTACGCGTTGACGACCCGGCCACTCCACTTCTTGTGATCGAGCGTGGGGGCGCGCAGGCCGAGCTGCTCGAACATGGCCCACCGCGAGGAGGTCGCGGGCGCCTCGGCGACCGCCGGCATTGTCACCTGGCCGGGCGAGGCAACCGGCGGGGGAGCCGCCGGCGGGATCGGCATCGGCGCGGGCGCGGGCGCGGCGCGCATCGGCATCGGTGTGGGCGCGGGCGCAGGGCGCATCGGCATCGGCATCGGCGTGGGCGCCGGCGCGCGAGCGGTCGCGGTCGCGGTTGCAGTTGCAGTTGCAGCCGCGCTCCTGGCGGCGATGGCGGCCGAGCCCCACGAGCTGTTGGCGACCGGCACGTTGCCGTTCGGGGGGCGCGCGATCGTGTTCGGGTGCGAGGTCGCGCCGACCGGGTTGAACTCGACGGGTAGCGATGAGATAGCGCGAGGCTTCGCGAACGGAATGACATTCGTGGGCCGCACGGTGGCAGGGCCTGACAGGATCGAGGGCAGCGGGGCGCCGGCGCGAGAACCTGTTGGTACCGGCGCGACGCCGGGCATGCGATCGGCGCGCGCGGTGCGTGCAGATCGCGACGGTGGCGGAACACGCCGGGCGTCGACGATGGTCGCGTCTTCGCCCTCGAACGGTCGCGGCATCCTGGGGATGACCCGAAGTTGCGTGGCGGGGTCGTGTGCAAGCTTCGGCCGCGACTTCCGGGTGTTCATTGGGTAGCGGGAACGTGGTGCAAGACAATCGCCAGCGCGCGCGCGGTGTAGTGCCGTGATCACCGGGGCGTGTGCACGTTTCACACTGGTATCCGTGCATCCCAAGTCGGGGTGGGTGCTCCCTGGCTACTGCACTTGCTCGCACGTTCAAGTGGGGAGAACAGCCGCACGTGTCGCCGCTTCACCCGCGGCCGTGCTCTTGCACCATCGCGCGGTGCACGCGTGTCGACCTTCCCGATCTACCTGTTCATCTTCATCGTGTTCCTGAACCGCTACGTGTTCGGGCTCTACCTGGCGCTCGTCCGCGGCAAGAAGCTGGACGTCACGATCGACGGCTACGAGCCGACCATCACCGTCGTCGTGCCGCTCTTCAACGAGGGCCGTTCGATCTACGACACGATCGTCAGCCTCGTGAAGCTCGACTACCCCAAGGACAAGCTCGAGGTCACGGTCGTCGACGACTGCTCGACCGATGACAGCTACGAGTGGGCCATGAAGGCGGCGGCCGAGTACGGCAACGTCCGCGTGCTGCGCAACCCGGTCAACATGGGCAAGCGCAAGGGCATCAACGCGGCGGTGCGGGCATCGAGCGCCGAGATCATCGTGTCGGTCGACTCCGACGTGATCGTGTTTCCGACCGCGCTGCGCGAGCTGGTCGCCCGCTTCACGTCGCCGGAGGTCGCCGCGGTCGGCGGCCGGATTCACGTCTCGAACCCGAACGACAACTGGCTGACCCGGCTGCAGACGATCAAGTACTACTTCGGCCAGGAGCACCTGAAGAACCTCGAGCGCTCGCTCGACCAGGTGATGTGCCTGTCGGGCTGCCTGACCGCGTATCGCCGGCACGTGCTGATCGAGCTCGAGCCGATCCTCGAGAACCGCAACATCCTCGGCGTGCCGATCAAGTACGGCGAGGACCGCTTCCTCACCCACCAGATCGTGCGGCGCGGCTACAAGACGCGGCTGACGATGAAGGCGATGTGCTTCACGAAGGCGGCGACCACGGCGTCGGGCTACTTCAACCAGCAGCTGCGCTGGAAGCGGTCGAACATCGTCGACTTCCTCGTCGGCGTCGTCCACGCGTGGAAGCTGCACCCGCTGCTGTGCCTGCAGTACCTGTCGATGTTCATGCTGCTGCTCGTCTACCCGTTCGTGATCGTCACGCACATCGAGCGCGGCGACTTCTTCGAGCTGGCGACGTTTCACCTCGCGGTCATCGCCGCGTTCTCGGTCGTCTATTACTTCGCGCCGAGCGTGCGTGCGCTGCCGCCGTGGCTGCGAGTCCACCCGATCGCGTTTCTGCCGATGGCCGTGCTGATGCCGGTCGCCTACCTGCTGCTCACCCCGCTCGGCCTGTTCACGCTCGATAGCTCGAGCTGGCAGACGCGCGGTCACCAGGGCTCGCCATCCGCCGCGCAACCACAAGGAGCACAACCGCGATGATCGTCGCCGCGCACCAGCCGCACTACATGCCGTGGCTCGGCTACCTCGACAAGATGGCCAAGGCCGATCTGTTCGTCGTGATGGACGACCTCCAGTACGAGGCGCAGAACTACCAGAACCGCCAGCGCATCAAGCTGCACGCGGGCGCGCAGTGGCTGACCGTGCCGCTCGAGCGTGGCGCGCAGAGCGATCGGATCTGCGACAAGCAGATCGATAACTCGGGCAGCACGCGCCAGCACTGGCAGCGCCGCACCTGGCTGACGCTCGAGATCAACTATCGGCGCGCGCCGTACTGGCGGCAGTACGCCGATGACCTCTACGCGATCTACGCGCAGCCGTGGCTGAGCCTGCTCGAGCTGGACATGAAGATGCTCGAGCTGGCGCGGCGCTGGCTCGACATCCGGACGCCGCTCGTGCGCGCGTCGCGCCTCGGGTTGACCGGGCAGAAGACCGATCGGCTGATCGACATGTGCCAGAAGCTCGGCGCGCGCTGCTACCTGTCGGGCGGCGGCGGCTCGACGGGCTACCTCGATGTCGAGCGCATGGGCCGCGCCGGCATCGGCGTGATCTGGCAGTACTTCGAGCACCCGCACTACGCGCAGCGCTACCCCGAGATCGGGTTCGTCTCGCACCTGGGCTTTCTCGACATGCTGCTCAACTGCGGCGAGGCGAGCCGCGAGCTGATGTTCGATCGCAGTCACCCCGCACGCGTGGAGGCAGCATGAACCGCATCCTGCAAGAGACTGGTGGCCGCGTGCTCGCGTTCGGCGCGCACCCCGACGACCTCGAGGTCGGCGCGGGCGGCTTGCTCGCGCGGCTGTCCGACGAGGGCGCCGAGGTCACGATGGCGATCGTCGCGCTCCCCAACCACGCCGAGCAGCGCAAGGCCGAGGCACTCGCCGGCGCCGACGTGATCGACGCGAACCTGTTCGTCATCTACGAGGACAAGCCGTGCCGCGTCGAGGACATCCCGATGCACGAGCTGGTGCGCCGCTTCGATCAGATCATCGGCGACGTCCGGCCCGACCTCGTGATCACGCACTCGGCGAACGACCTGCACTGGGATCACGGGCTGGTCAACCGCGCGACGGTCTCGGCGCTCCGCCGCACGCCGTGCGACCTTCTCGCGTACCTGTCGAGCCCGGAGATGAACGCGCAGTCGCGCTCGCTGGGCAACTGCTTCGCCGACATCTCGAGCTACGTCGATCTCAAGCTGCAGGCGATCGCGTGTCACAAGTCGCAGATGCCGCGGCTCGATCTCGAGTCATCGCGCGACCTCGCGCGGGCGATGGGCCGGATCAGCGGCCACAGCTACGCCGAGTGCTACGAGGTGCTGCGCGTCCGGATCTGACGCGTTACTTCTCGCGCGTCGCGAACTTGAAGATGTTGAGGCGGCGCAGGAAGCGGTCGTCGATCGAGAACCCCGATGCGGTGCCGATCACGGCGTCGATTCCACAGCGCGGGCACAGCGCGGTCTGGTTCTGGTCGATCCAGATGCGGATCTCGGAGGCGGTGAACGTGCGAAAGCAGAAGAAGCATCCGCAGCGGTCGCTCTCGTCGAGCTCGACGCGATGATTGGACGCGTGCTGGAGCGCTGCGGTGTAACGTGCTGAGTCGGCGGTGATTGCCATGGCTGCCGGCTCCCACCGGCTGCCCAGGGTACCACCGACGGGAGTGCGGTGCGTCAACATTCGGTTCCTGCGACCATTTGATCGTAGGTAATTGGCGCGATGCGGCCCATCATGTCGCCGGCACGGCGCGGAGCTGGGCTGAAAGGCTTGATGAATCACCCCACGATCGGTTGTCGAAACTGCGGCAGTCACTTCACGCACGAGGAGATGCTGCGGCTCAAGCCACCGATGCACGCGTGGCCGCTGACGATGGTCGGCAAGCGCATCTTCGAGGAGAACCGCACGACCGGCCGCGATCAGTCGCAGTGCCCGACGTGCGGGTGCCGCACGCTTCGCCGCTGACGCGCACGCGGGCGGTTCGGTTGTGGCGTGCTCCGCCACGCCGTGGCGGCCGGGCACGTGCGCGGGTGCCTCGTCAGCGCGCTTACGACGCCGACGAATAGCGGTCGCGAGCGGCGCGTTTCGTGCAAACGCTCTCATGCCATCCCGTCGTGGAAAAGTGATAGCGTCGGCCCGATGAACATCCGAGCGACTCTCCTTTCGTTTGCCCAGGTTGCAGTGGTGATCACCGCTGGCGCGGCGTGCGGCAGCTCGCAGAACAAGGTGCTGACCGAGGCGCCGCCCGTGCTGCAGTACGAGCCGCCCGACATCGCCGAGATCACCGGGATCGACGAAGACGACATGGACACGGTCGAGGAAGAGGAGGCGCCCGCCTCCGAGCCCGCACCCGCGCCTGCACCCGCTCCAGCGGCGGCACCGGCGCCGGCGGCCAAGACCCCTGCGCCCGCCAAGGCACCGGCGAAGGCGCCCGCGAAGCCCGCGGCGCCCGCCAAGAAATAACGGAGGATTCGATGTGCGGCATCATCGGTTACATCGGCAGTCGGCAAGCAACTCCGTTGCTCGTCGGCGGGCTGCGTAAGCTCGAGTATCGTGGCTACGACTCGGCTGGCGTCTCGGTGTGGAACGATGGTCTGTCGCGCGTCGTGCGCTGCCGGGGCAAGCTCGGCAACCTCGAGGAGAAGCTCGTGCGCGAGCCGGCGCCGGGCACGATCGGCATCGGCCACACGCGGTGGGCGACGCACGGCCGGCCGTCCGACGAGAACAGCCACCCGCACAAGGTCGGCCCGATCAGCGTCATCCACAACGGCATCATCGAGAACCACCTGGCGCTGCGGCAGGAGCTCACCGCGTCGGGATCGCTGTTCTCGAGCGAGACCGATACCGAGATCTTCGCGCACCTCGTCGAGCGCCAGCTCGTGGACGGCGCGGAGGATCTGACCGGCGCGGTGCGGCGCGCGCTGCAAAAGGTGCGCGGCAGCTACGCGTTCGTCGTGATGAGTGACAAGGAGCCGGGCACGCTGGTCGCGGCGAAGAACTCGTCGCCACTCGTGGTCGGGCTCGGCGAGGGCGAAAACTTCGTCGCGTCGGACGTCACCGCGATCCTGTCCGAGACTCGCAAGGTGCTGTTCATCGACGAGGGTGAGATCGTGACCGTCACGCGCGACGGCGTCGCGATCACCGACTTCGAGGGCAAGCCCAGGCACCGCGAGCCCAAGGTCATCACGTGGTCGGCGGTTCAGGCGGAGAAGGGCGGGTTCAAGCACTTCATGCTCAAGGAGATCCACGAGCAGCCGCGCGCGGTCGCGGACACGCTCGTCGGTCGCATCGATCTCGAGGGCGACGACGTCCGGCTCGACGGCATCGAGCTCGACGTCAAGGCGATCAAGCGCATCGTGTTCATCGCGTGCGGTACGTCGTTTCACGCGTCGCTGGTCGGCGAGTTCCTCGTCGAGTCGCTCGCGCGGATCCCGGTCGAGGTCGATCTCGCGAGCGAGTTCCGCTACCGCGATCCGATCGTCGGGCCGGGCGACCTCGTCGTGGCGGTCAGCCAGTCGGGCGAGACGCTCGACACGATGGAGGCGATCCGCGAGGCGAAGAAGAAGGGCGCGACCGTGCTCGCGATCTCCAACGTCGTCGAGGCGTCGATCCCGCGTCTCTCGGATCACGCGTTCTACACGCATGCCGGTCCCGAGATCGGCGTCGCGTCGACCAAGGCGTTCACCACGCAGCTCGTCTCGATGGCGCTGCTCGCGATCTATCTCGGCCGCCGCACCGGCACGCTGTCGCACGAGCGCGCGCGCGTGCTGCTCTCCGAGCTCGTCCAGCTGCCGAACAAGATGCGCGACGTCGTCGAGATGGGCGCGCACCTCCAGGTCCTCGCACGCCGCTACGGCCAGGCGAGTGGCTTTCTGTTCCTCGGTCGCGGTGCGCAGTACCCGATCGCGCTCGAGGGTGCGCTCAAGCTCAAGGAGATCTCGTACATCCACGCCGAGGGCTACGCCGCCGGCGAGATGAAGCACGGCCCGATCGCGCTGATCGACGATCAGCTGCCCGTCGTCGTGCTCGTGCCCAAGGGGCCGAGTTACGACAAGACGGTGTCGAACCTCGCCGAGGTCCGCGCGCGGCAGGGCAAGGTCCTCGCGATCGCGACGCGCGGCGATAGCGAGATCGGCCAGCACGCCGACGATGTCGTGCTCGTGCCCGACACCGCGCTCGAGCTGCAGCCGATCCTGACCGTGCTGCCGCTCCAGCTGCTCAGCTACTACGTGGCCGACCTCAAGGGCACCGACGTCGACCAGCCGCGCAACCTCGCCAAGTCCGTCACGGTCGAGTGAAGCGCACGCTCACGCATTTCGATGCGGCCGGGGCCGCGCACATGGTCGAGGTCGGGGCCAAGCCCGAGACCGCGCGCGAGGCGATCGCGAGTGGCGCGATCGCGATGGCGCCGGCGACCGCACGCACGATCGCGGCCGGCCGGATCGGCAAGGGCGATGTGATCGGGATCGCGCGGCTCGCCGGCATCCAGGCCGCCAAGCGCGCCGCGGACCTGATCCCGCTGTGCCACCCGCTGCGGCTGACCGGTGTCGAGGTCGAGCTTCGCGTCGAGCGGGCCGCGGTCCGCATCCGGGCGACCGTGCGGGCCTTCGATCGCAGCGGGGTCGAGATGGAGGCGCTGGCGGCCGTTTCTGCGGCGGCGCTCACCGTGTACGACATGTGCAAGGCCATCGACCGCGGCATGGTCATCTCCGATATTCGCCTCGACGAGAAGCGTGGAGGAAAATCCGGTACCTGGACGCGTGCCGCCCTGAGTACGCAAGTACGCAGCAAGTCTCGAAAGTCTGCCAAGACCCGTTAGCGGGTATGCGTCGCCCGGGCAGGGTGCTACACGCAATCCTCCGCGCATGCGTCGTTTTGCTCAGGGTGTCGTCCTCCTCCTCTCCACGTCCGCGGCCGCGGGCACGATCAGCCAGCCCATCCTGGGTGGCTCGGCGGCCCAGGACGGGGAGTACCCGAGCGTCGTCGCGATCGAGGTCGGTGGCGGCCTGTGCAGCGGCACGCTGATCGATCCCGAGTGGGTGCTCACCGCCGCGCACTGCGTGCAGGGCCTCGCCCCGAACGGCGCGAAGGTGCACTTCGGCACGGTCGACCTGACGCGGTCGCTCGGGACCACGGTCACATCGTCGATGACGATCGCCAAGCCGACGTTCTCGGAGCAAGACCTGGGCAAGAACGACATCGGCCTCATCAAGCTGTCCACGCCGGTCACCGACATCAAGCCGCTGCCGGTCAACCTCATCACCGAGAAGGCGCCGGTCGGCATCGCCGTCACGATGGTCGGCTTCGGCGCGACCGCGCAGGGTGGCGGCGGCAGCATCGGCGTCGAGATGGTCGTCGAGCAGACCTCGGTCGCGTGCACGAGCTTCGCCGGCAGCGATGCCGATCTGCTCTGCTTCAACCAGGTCAGCGGCAAGGGCAAGTGCCAGGGCGACTCCGGCGGCCCGTCGTTCGCGATGATCGACGGCCGGCTCACGCAGGTCGGCGTGACGTCGTTCGGTGACCAGGACTGCGCGCAGTTCGGTGCCGATACCCGCACCGACGCCGAGCGCGACTTCCTGCTCCAGTACATCCCGCAGCTCGAGTGCGCGACCGATGCCGACTGCCCCGAGGGCCGCACGTGCTTCCTCAAGAAGTGCATCGCGCAGCCGTTCTCGCCCACCGGTCTCGGCACATCGTGCACGGGCAACGCCGACTGCGACTCCAACACGTGCGCGATGGGGGACGGCGAGGCGTTCTGCAGCACGACGTGCACCGTCGGCGACGTGACCACGTGCCCCGATGGCCTGGAGTGCCTCGAGGCCGGCGCCGGTGGCGCATGCTGGCCGATCGAGGAAGAGGACACCGGCTGCTGCGACGCGAGCGGACAGAACGCGACCTCGATGCTGCTCGGCATCGCGCTGTTCGGTCTCGTGCTCGGCCGCAAGCGCCGCCGCTGAGCACCGCTACGCGTCGAGCTCGGCATAGTGGCGGAAGATACCGTCCTCGTTGAACGGCAGCCGCCGCTCCGAGGCCAGGTACGCGGCCAGTCGCGGCCGCCTGGCGACGCGATCGCGCAGCGCGAGCAGGCCGGGCACCTTGCGGCGCTGCCGCGCGAATGCGCGCGGGAACGCGTAGGAGAGGCCCTCG
>DAIRFU010000111.1:11987-13850 GCA_036794935.1 Kofleriaceae bacterium
GCCGCGATCCGCGGCTCCGCCTTCAGCGCCCCCAGCGCCAGCTGGAACGCGCCGAGATCGGCGTACGTGATCTTGCGGCCGACGAGCACGCCGGCGCCGCCGCGCTCGAGGTTGTCCTCGAGGTAGGCGAGGAACTTCGGCATGCGCGCGGTGCGGAACGAGGTGGCGCGCTGCTTCGCGGCGGGCTTCTGCTCGGCGAAGTACTTGTCGACGGCGAGCGGGTGGTGCGTATCGTGAATCTCGTCGATGAAGTCGGCGATCGTCAGCATGATCGTGCGCGCGGCGAGCTGTGCCGGTTCGCCGGAGGGCGCGAGGCCGAGCCGCTCGCCGAGGAAGCTCGCGATCAGCGCGGACTGCGCGAGCCACACGCGGCCGGCGCGCAGAAACGGCGGCGCGAACGGGAGCAGGGAAGGCTCGTCGCCGGCGAGCACGCTCTGCATGCGCGACATGCCGCCCGGCTCGCGCGCGACATCGACGTAGTCGGCGCCGGCATCCTCGAGGACGAGGCGCGGGATCTCGCCGCGGCCCTGAATCCCCGGCCAGTAGTAGAGCTCGTACCGCATGTACGAACCTAGCAGGCCGCGATCGTGCGGGCTCCATGGCCGCCCGCGTGCGCTCGGGCACGGCGCGCGGGAGCATGCGAGGTGCGCCGATGGGCGGCTCGCGGCGGCGCAGTAGCCTTGGTCATGCAGATCCTGCCCGCCCTGCCATACGCGGAGTGGCGCGACACCCGCGACACGCTGCACCGCTGGTTGCAGATCGTGGGCAAGGTGCGCCTCGCCCTGACCCCGGTCGTCAATCACTGGTGGAACGTGCCGCTCTACGTCAGTCCGCACGGGCTGACGACCTCGGCGATCGCGGCCGGTGACACCCGCTTCGAGATCGAATTCGACTTCCACCGCGACCTGCTCCACATCCGTCCCGACGATGCCGCCGAGCAGACCGTCGAGCTGCGCCCGCGCACGGTCGCCGACTTCTACGCCGCGACGATGGCGGCGCTGCGCGCGGCGGGCATCGACTGCCGGATCTGGACCATGCCCGTCGAGATCCCCGATCCGGTGCCGTTCGAGCACGACGTCGAGCACCACTCGTACGATCACGAGCACGCGCTGCGCTTCTGGCACGCGCTGGCGTGGATCGAGCCCGTGCTGACGACGTTCCGCGCGCGCTACCTCGGCAAGTCGAGCCCGGTGCACTTCTTCTGGGGCTCGTTCGACCTCGCGGTCACGCGCTTCTCGGGCCGCCGCGCGCCACCGTTGTCGGCGAGCTCGATCGAGCGCGAGGCGTACTCGCACGAGGTCAGCAGCGTCGGCTGGTGGCCGGGCGATGCCCGCCTCGAGCGCCCGTCGTTCTACAGCTACGCCGCGCCCGAGCCGCCCGGCTTCGCGGATGCGGCGATCACCGTGCCGCACGCCTACTATCACCGCGAGCTCAAGGGCTTCTATCTCGATCACGATGCGGTTCGCGAGGCCGAGGATCCCGAGGCCATGCTGCTCGACTTCTGCGAGCAGACCTACGCCGCGGCCGCGGACCTCGGTCACTGGCAGCGCGGCGAGCTCGAACGGGAGGCCCCGGCACACGTGGAGAGACACCATGAGCACATGCACGCATCTGGATAGCGACGAGGACACGCCCGCGACCTCGGAGGGCTGCGCCGAGTGCATCGCGCTCGGCGATCGCTGGGTCCACCTGCGCCGCTGCCTGCACTGCGGCCATGTCGGCTGCTGCGACTCGTCGAAGAACAAGCACGCGACCAAGCACTATCGGTCGACGCATCACCCCGTCATCGAGTCGTTCGAGCCCGGCGAGCACTGGAAGTGGTGCTACGTCGACGAGCTGTTCGTCGAGAGCTGAGCGTCAGCA
>DAIRFU010000112.1:0-5889 GCA_036794935.1 Kofleriaceae bacterium
CTTGCTATCTAGGTTCGAATCCTAGTCCCCGAACCAACCGTACGCGACAGCTTGAAATTTTAGGGCCCATAGAGGGCTCAGCGAGCCACCCCGAGCGAGACGTGCGCGTGCCAGCGCGCGCGACTCCGCCGAGCTCGCGTAGCTGCAACACTCGGCGCGCCGAGCGCCGCCCCCTGCCCCTGCCCGGCTACTCGTGCTCAGCGTCAAGCGCCGCTCGAGCAGTGACAAACTTGGTGACCCCGCCGGGACTTGAACCCGGGTTTTCGGCGTGAGAGGCCGACGTCCTAACCGCTAGACAACGGGGCCGTTTGGAGGCGCTCGTGTAACACGGCCTCTGCCGGTCAGCAAGGCCCATCGCGCATCACCACACCACATCCGGTTGCACCCGATTTTACGGCGCGCCGGCACGAAATTCGGAGACGCAGGTCGTCCTGCCGGTCCGATGGGCTTGAGCGTGTGGTGACCACACCTCGGCCACGTGCACTCCTCGACCGGAACGTTGTGTTCGGTGCTGACGTTTGCCGTTCGGCTCCGCACGGACGTAAAGGTCGCCCCAACGGGGAGCAGTTTCGCTCGCTTCCACGATCACGTCGATTGCGTGTCACCTCGATGCTGGCTCGCGCAAGCAGTGCTCGAACCACATGGAGCCTGCGCCGATGTCCCTCTCGCATTCATCTTACAGTGCCCCCACGAGGGAGCTCGCCGTGGATCTTGTCCCCAGTGATGCACAGCTGATCGAGGCCAGCAGAGCCGGCCAGCTCGATGCATTCGGCCAGCTCGTCGAGCGCTACCAGAACCTCGTGTGCGCGGTCGCCTTCAGTGCGACGCGCGACCGGGCGCTCAGTGAAGACGTCGGCCAGGAGACGTTCGTCGCGGCGTGGACGGCACTCGCCACCATTCAACACCCCGCAAAGCTGAAAGGCTGGCTATGCGGCACCGCACGAAACCTGAGCAAGATGGCGCTGCGCACCCGTAAGCGCGAAGTCGTCGACGGCGATGAAGCGACCGACCTCGCGTCCACCGAGGCGTCGGCGCTCGACGAGCTCCTCGATCACGAACGAGCCACCGCCGTTCGCAAGGCACTCGAGGGCATCGCGGAGCCCTACCGCGAGACGCTCGTCCTCTACTACCGCGAGGACAGGTCGATCGCGCAGGTCGCCGATGGCCTCGGCCTCAGCGAGGACGCGGTCAAGCAGCGCCTCTCGCGCGGGCGGCGGTCACTGAAAGGTCACGTCGCCGAGCTGCTCGAGTCCGCGCTCGCGAGCTCGAAGCCGCGCAAGGCGTTCGCGACCGGAGTGCTCGCGCTCATCGGTGCACGGGTTGCGGTCGGCACGGCCGCCGCCGCGACAGCTGCGCCTGCCAGGGCCGCCGCCGCGAGCACGCCGACCGCCTGGAAGGGCATCGTGCTGGCGGTGCTCGTCGGTATCGTCGGCGTGGTCCTCGTCGTGGCCGTCGCACTACGTGGCCGCGGCACCGACGATGATCATCACGTAGCGGGTGAGCGTCCGGCGACCGCGTCGGGCGCGACGGCGACATCGGTCGCGCTGCGGCCAGGACCGCGCGGTGCTCCGCCCGCGGGGGCGCCGTCCATTCCGCCCGAGACACTCGAGCAGGTCGACCAAGGCCTCGACCCGACGCATCCGCGCGTGATCGTCGAGGTCACCGACATCCTCGGTGGGCCGATCGAAGGTGCCGAGATCTTCGAGAACGACGCGCTTGCCGGTCGCACCGACACGCGCGGCCTTCTCTCGATCTCGAGCGAGCCGACCGAAGTCTCCGGCCTCCAGGGTTTCCGTGTCCGCGCGAGCGGCTATGCCAACGAGAGGGCGACGTACTCGGGATACGGCCGCGTCACGATCGCGATGATTCCCGAGAGCACGATCAGCGGCACCGTCCTGGTTGCCGGCACGACCACGCCGCTGCCAGGCGTCCGCGTGTTCGCGCGCGGCCTCGACAGCGTCACGACGGACGCCGAGGGGCGCTTCATGATCGATCGCGTGCCGCCGGGCCACTTCGAGCTCGTCGTCGGCGGAACCGGCTGGAGCTCGCGCAGCGTCACGCCCGTCGACGTCGGCCTCCATATGAACGAGACGAACATCGTGCTCCACGCCGACCGCGGGTTCACCGTCGAGGGCCGTCTTGTCCCGGCCGCCGGCAGCCTGCCCGCGAACCTCGAGCTCACGGGGGGCCCGTCCACCGTCGCCGTCGAGCCGAACGGTCGCTTCCGGCTCGAAGGTGTACCTCCCGGCACCTATCGCCTCGCGCTCGAGAACCACGACACCGCGTACGCGAGCGGCGAGCTCACCGTCACCGACCACGACGTGAAGGACTTCGAGATCAAGCTCGGATCGCTGACCTCCATCGACGTGATCGTCGCCTATGCAGATGGCACCCCGGTGCCTCGCGTCGACGTCGCCGGCCAGCTCGAGCACGATCGCAGCAGCAGCACATTCGCCTGCACGACCGACGACGACGGCCGCTGCCAGCTGACCGGCCTCGTCGCGGGCGAGCTGCAGCACCTACGGCCTCGCCTCGCCGGCGTCGCCCCGCGCAACGTCGTCGTTCCTGCCACCGAGCCGATCCGGTTCACGATCCGCAAGCTCGGCAGCGTCACCGGCACGGTGACGACGGCCGCAAGCGCGCCGCTGCCGTTCCGCATCATCACCTGCACGTCCACCACCGACAACTGGTCGAAGGAGACCGTCATCAGCGACGCCAAAGGGCGTTTCCAGGTCGGCGGCCTCACGCCCGGCACCTACGCCATCGACGTCTTCGCCTACGACAACCACTCGTTCCCGGCGTACCTGACCGACATGAAGAAGCAACCGATCGGCACCGTCACCGCGACGGTCACCGACGGGCAGCTCGTCACCGACGTCCGGATCGCGACGACCCTCGTCGAGGGAACGCTCGCCGGGGTCGTCACCTCCTCCGACGGGCAGCCGGTCCCCGGCGCGCTCGTGACCTACGCACCCGAGAATCCGAACGTGACGCTGAGCGGCTCATTCGTCGGTCAGCACGTGGTCGCGACCGACAACCGTGGCCGCTTCGAGTTCGCGCAGGTCGACGCGTCCCGCCCGTACGAGCTGCGCGCCCAGGGACCAAATGGCGAACAGACGCAGCAGAAGCAGGTACGCGCCGGCACCGCGGTCACGCTGACCATCAAGGAGCCAGCTCGGTGAAGGCCATGAGCGCGCGAACCACCTGTTCGGCGTGCTGTTCATCGCGATAGACCTGATCCGGGATCCAGCGTCGCATGCCCTCCTCGGAGCTCGTCACCAGGAGCTTGGGGACGTCCGCGAGCACGAAGCTCCGAAGTAGCAATCGAGACGTCGAGAGCATGGCCGAGGGCAAGGGTAGCAAAGCGAGCGCAGCGGGTAGCATTTTGCCCATGGCAAGGCGACGTCCGGCTACCGCGGCGTAGCCGCTGGATCGGCTACATCGCCGGCGGCGTCCTCCGCGTACCAGTCGAGCCGGCGCGTCAGGCGCATGGTCACGGCGAGCGCGGCGAACACGACGAGGCTGCCGGCGAGCAGCGCGTAGTCCTCGACCTGCAGGATCACGTAGAGCACGAGGAAGCTCGCGGCGAGGAGCGCGGCCGCGATCAGGCTGCGTTTGCCGGTCCCGAGGACGGGCACCATGTACGAGACGACAAGGCCGATGGTGCCGGCGGCGGCAGTCGCGTACGCGGCGGCGAACGGCACGAGCTCGGAGAGCGCGAGCAGGATCAGGAAGAAGACGCCGAGCGCGAGGCCGACCATCGCGTACTGGAACGGGTGAATGCGCGCACCTGCGCCGGTCTCGAACAAGAAGAAGCTCATGAATGCGAGCACGATGAAGAGGACGCCGTAGCGCACGGCGCGATCGACAGAGCGATACGCATCGATGCCGGGGAGCAGATCGACGCCGAGCAGCGAGTCGGCGATGCCGGCCGGCAGGTCGTCGTGCCCGGCCTGGCCGAAGTCGCGGCCGTAATACGAGATACTCCACGAGCCGGTGAAGCCGTCGGCACCGACGTCGCGCCGAGCCGGCAGGAACGCGCCGGTGAAGCGCGGATTCTGCCACGACGAGCGGAGGGCGACGTCGGTGTGGACGCCGAGCGGCGCGACGCGAATGCCCTCGCTACCGTGTACGGGTAGCTCGAGCGAGAACGCGAGCTCACCGGCGGCGGGGACGGCGACCGGGACGTGGACGCCCGATGACCAGCGCGGCAGCTGCGAGCCGGGCAGCATCGGGTACGTGCTCGCGCCCCAGCGCAGCGCGATCTGCGTGCCGGTGCCGCGCAGGTCCGTGACGGCGAGCGCGAGGTAGGCCTTGTCCCATTGCAGCTGCTCGGCCGGGACGCCGAGCTCGGCAGCCGTCGGCCGGTGGAAGGTGCCGGCGAGCGCGAGGGTCGCGGTGTAGACGACGGCGGAGTAGATGCCCCGGCTGCGCTGCTCGGGCGCGAGGGCGCCGGTGACGCGCAGCTCGTCGGGGAACGCGTAGGCGAACCCCTGTGACGTGGGTACGACGAGCACGGGACCGACGAGGGTCTGCGCGCGTCCCCAGTCGCGCTCGATCTCGGCGACCGCACCGTCGCGCAAGAACGTCCGCGACTGGATCACGGGAACGAGCAGGCCCAGGGGGATCAACAAGAGGAGCGCGAGCACCGCGATGCCGCCCAGCTTGACGAGCGTCCGGTGGCGCAAGAGACCGCGCCGGATCGCGGGCTGGACCTCGGGCGTGATCGGTGACGGCGATGACGGCGGTGACGGCGGTGACGGCTCGGCCATACCGGCCGAACGCACGTCCCCGGCGAGCTATTGCCGACAGGTTGGCACTCAGTGCTTCTTGCCGAGCTCGCGGACGGTGTGCTTCTCGCCACTGCCGGGCTTGCTCTGCTTGCCCTGCATCCTCGCCTTCACGGTCTCGGGGAGGACCTCGCCGGCGAGCCCCTCGAGCTTGCTCTTGAGCGACGCGGCGATCACCTTGTCCTTGCCCTCCATCATCGCCTCGAAGCCCTTCTTCGCGACCTCGGCCGGATCGTCCTTCTGACTCTGCGCGACCTTGGTGTTCTCCATGTCGGCGCGCTCGAAGAACTCGGTGTCGGTGGCACCGGGCTGCAGCGCGGTGACGGTGACGCCGGTGTCCGCCAGCTCGTAGCGCAGGGCCTCGGCGAACGAGAGATCGAACGCCTTGGTCGCGCCGTAGACGGCGAGGTATGGCGCCGGTGACGTGCTCGCGACCGACGCGGTGATGAGGACGCGGCCCCGCCCGCGGTTGACCATGCGCGGCACGAGGCGCTTCGCGAGATGGACCACGGAGACGACGTTGACGCCGATCACGCGCAGCTCGTCGTCGAGCTCGTTGTGGAGAAACGAGCCACCGACGCCGATGCCGGCATTGAGCAGGAGCGCGTCGAGGTCACGCGCGGATGCGTTGACCGCGTCGACGAGCTTCTCGCAGCCCTCGTAGGTCGACAGATCGGCGCATACGGCCTCGACCGCAGCACCGGCGGCACCGAGGTGCCGGGCGGCCTCGTGGATTCCTGGATCCTCGGCACAGATCAGCAGATCGAAGTCGTGCTCGATACACTCCCGCGCGAGCTCGAGGCCGATTCCCGACGACGCGCCGGTGACCACGGCGTAGGGACGGTTCGTTGCGATGCCCATGGTAGTCCTCGTGGTTGCTCTGGGCCGAGGCGTTGCGAACCACGTACCACCCGGTCAGGCGAGCTCGATCCACAGCTCGGAGCGGCGCAAGAACGGCAGGGTCCAGGGCGGATCGAAGCCGGCGAACACCGGCTGGCCGCGCGTCTCGAGGTCGGCGGCACTGACGAGCTCGTGGAGACGCCGCGTCTGCTCGAGCATGACCGTGTCGGTGTAGCGGCCTGCGAAGCGCAGCACCGCG
>DAIRFU010000112.1:5899-13826 GCA_036794935.1 Kofleriaceae bacterium
AACGCATCCATGGCATCGCCGAGCGCGACTCCAGCCGCTCGGGGATGGGGACGAGCTTGATGCGGTCGTCCTCGGGCGGCGGCAGCGCCTCGAGCGTGTGGCCCGGCGGCATGACAAACGCGACGGAGTGCGTGCTGGCCCGCGGCGTCGTCAACACCGGCGTGGTCATCGCCAGCGACTCGCCACGCTGGTTGCCACCGGCGATGTAGCTCGAGAGCCGGCGGTACCCCTCGTCGAGTGCGGTCTCGAAGTCGGGCACGGTGAGGCGCGTATGCGCCTCGACGCGCGGCGCGTAGCGGCGGATCATCAGCTCGCCGAGCCGGCGCTCGAACGTGTACGCCGGCTCGGGGGTGAACCAGCGGACGAGCTGCCAGCGTGTCGCCGCAAACGCGGCAGCGGTGATCCCACTCGCGAGCCAGCCGTTGCGCCGAGACCGGGTGAGCGCGGCGACGCCGGTGCCGAGCGCGAGCGGCGCGATCACCGCACTCGCCGCGAAGCCGACCGACCGGGCGAGCGGGTGCTCGTGCGCCTGCGTCGCGAGGCAGTCTTGTGCCTGCGTGCCCGAGGTGACCGTTGCGTCGAGAGTCTGCATGGGTTGCTCCGCTCGCAAGCCACGTGCCCGAGTCGGAGCGTCCGACCGATTCGCACGCTTCGAGCGAAGCCGCACGCAAGCTCAGCAGCCGACGCCGGGACGGACTTGCGGGAGCAGCGGATCACCGAGAGCCCGCTTGACCCTCTCGGCAATCAGGGCGCATATGCTGTGAGATGACCCTCGACGCGGCGGGCTCGGGATCGCGGAGGCGTGTGTTGATCGTGGACGACTTCCCGGACATCACGACGATGCTCGAGGAGCTGGTCACGATGCTCGGCCACGAAGCGCGCGTGGCGAACCACGGCGGCGAGGCGATCGAGATCGCGCGCGAGTTTCACCCCGATCTCGTGCTGCTCGATCTCGGGATGCCGCCGCCGGACGGGTTCGAGGTGTGCCGGCGTCTGCGCGCCCTGCCCGATGGTGATGCGATGGAGCTCGTCGCGATGTCGGGCTGGGGCCACGCGGCCGCGCGCCAGCAAGCGATCGAAGCAGGCTTCGACCGCCACCTGCTCAAGCCGATCACGCTCGCGCACCTGCACGCGCTCCTCGAGGCGCCGCGGCGCGCGCTGCGCCCGGTTCACGGCGAGATCACGAGCTGATCGACGACCGAGCCGACCCCCTCGACGTCACCCACGAGATCCGGAATCTGGTTGAGCGCGTGATGGTCGCGGACGTGACCGCGCAGGATCACGCGATCGCGATCGGCCTCGATGTGGATGGTCGTGGTGTCGATGCCCGCGGCGAGCAGCGTATCGTGGACGCGGTCGCACAGCCGCTGCTCGTCGGGCGCGAGGGCGCGGAAGCCTTCCTTCGCCCGCCGCTCCTGCTCGGGAGTCGGTCGCCACGAGCTATCGGGATTCGGGACGGTGGCACGCGTGATCTCGTCATAGGTCCTGGGGGGTGGTTTCGGCATACAGCTCCTGGTGGCAAAGGTACTCGTTGACGGTCACGGCCGCGGCAGCGCCCTCGCCCGCCGCGACGATCGCCTGCAAGACATCGCGCGTCGCATCACCGGCGACGAACAGACCGCGTACCGAGCTCTCACACGTGCGGCTGACGTCGACGCCGACACTCGGATCGACGGCGGCGCCGAGCTGCTCGGCGAGGCGGGACGCGGGTGCGCCGCCCAGGTGATAGAACAGCTTGCGCCGCCACACGGTCTCGCCCTCGGCGAAGATCAGGCGGACGCCGTCGCCGTCGCGCTCGACCGAGCGCAGCTCGCGCTGCTCGACGCGAACGTTGCGTGACGCGAGGCGCTTGCGGGTGTCATCGCCCAGCCGGGGCCTGCGCTCGGCGCAGAACAACACGTCGTCGCTCCACTGGGCCAGCAAGGATGCGTACGCCGCGCCGTGCTCGTCGGGTGATGAGAAGGCCGCGAGCGGCTGATCGCGGACCTCCCACGCGTCGCAGTACGGGCACGGCACCACGAGGTCGCCGTGCAGCTCGCGCGCGCCTGCGATGGCCGGCAAGGTGTCGCGAAAGCCGGTGGCGAGCAGCAACGCACTGCACTGCAGCTCCTCGCCGGTCGCCACGAGCACCGCGAAGCGGGCCTCGCCGCCGCGATCGAGCCGGCGCACGCCGACGACGGCGTGGCGGCTCACCGAGACGCTCGGATAGCGCGACAGCTGGGCATGGGCGATCTGGCGCAGCTCGCGGGGCGAGACGTCGTCCCGGCTCAGAAACCCATGCATGCGGGGTGCGCTCGCGTTGCGGTAGTTACCGTCGTCGAACACGACGACGCCGCGCCGGCAGCGCCCGAGCACGAGCGCCGCCGACAGCCCGGCCGGGCCGCCGCCGACGATCACGACCTCGACGTGTCTGGACGCCATGCGACACCGCAGTGCATCGCGCATTCCAGCGTGATGGGAAGCTCCCGCAGCCGGCTCCGGGTGCGTCGTGCAGCTAGCGCTCACTGGTGCGCGCGGGCGCGCGCGCCACGGGCAGACCGCCCGAACAGGCTCGGCACGATGGAGGCCGCGAGGATCGCGACGATCGCGAGTAAAGATACGTACGCCGGCAGGTGGATGTACGCCGAGAGGAGCATCTTCGCGCCGGCGAACGCGAGGATCGCCGCCAGACCGATGTGGAGATATCGCAGGTCCTTCAGCAGGTCGGCGAGCACGAGATAGAGCGCGCGCAGGCCGAGGATCGCGAACACGTTCGAGCTGTAGACGATGAACGGCTCCTCGGTGATCGCGAACACGGCGGGCACCGAGTCGACCGCGAACATGATGTCGGAGAGCTCGATCGTGAGCAGCGCGAGGAACAGCGGGGTCGCCTGCAGCTTGCCGTCCTCGCGGGCGAAGAAGTGATGGCCATGCAGGCGGGACGTCACCGGCAGGTGCTTGCGCAACCAGTTCAGCGTGCGGTCGTCGGTCTTGTGCAGCGAGTCCGAGCGTGCGGTCCGGTACGCCGTGAAGATCAAGAACGCGCCGAGCACGTACACGACCTCGTGCCAGCGCCCGAGCAGTGCCGTACCGCCGGCGATGAAGCCAGCGCGCGCGATCAGCGCACCCAGGATGCCCCAGAACAGCACGCGGTGCTGCTCGGTCGCCGGCACCTTGAGCTGCGCGAACACCACCATGAACACGAACAGGTTGTCGACGGAGAGGCTCTTCTCCATCAGGTACGCGGACACGAAGTCGCCGGCCGCATTCGCGCCAAGCTCGATCGCGACGTAGCCGGCGAACGCGAACGCGACCACGATCCACGCGATGCTCCAGGTCGCTGCGGACTTGCGGCTGAGCCCGTGCCCTCCGCGGTGCGCGATCAGGTCCACCACGAGGCTGATGACGACGATGGCTCCGAAGAGCAGCCACATCACCGTGGGTGCGTGCTGGGTCGGTGCCGCCGGCATGGCCAGCTCCCGAAGCCAGCAAAATCCGGGCCGCTACAGCTGCGTGAGCGCGATGAAGACGGCCGCCCCGCCCAGGAACCCGAGGAGCGCCGGCAGGGACATGTAGCGCACGTACCAGCCGAAAGTGATGTGCTGGATCCCCATCACGGCGATTCCCGCCGCGGAACCGATGATCAGGATGCTGCCGCCGGTGCCGGCGCAGTACGCGAGAAATAGCCAGAAGTGGTGATCGGTCGCGAACGTCGCCAGCGGGTACATGCCCTGCGCGGCCGCGACGAGCGGCACGTTATCGATGATCGACGATGACACGCCGATCGACATGTCGATCAGGTTGACGTTGCCGATGTTGCGGTCCATCGCGTGAGCGAGCGAGGCGAGCGAGCCGTTGCTCTCGAGCGCGGAGATCGCGAGCAGGATCCCGAGAAAGAACAGGATGCTCTGCGAGTCGATGCGCTGGAGCGCGCCCGCGACCGAGAGGTGTCCCTTGCTCTCGTCGTTCTTGCCCTTGTGAATGACCTCGGTGATCGCCCACAGCACGCCGAGGCCGAGCAGCATGCCGAGGAACGGAGGCAGGTGCGTGAGCGTCTTGAACACCGGCACGAACACGAGCGCGCCGGTGCCGGCGAAGAACACGAGCGTGCGCTCCCAGGCCCGGGTCGCTTCCGGTGCGCGGCCCGAGACCAGGAACGCAATCGCGTGCGCGACCGCATCGGCCGAACCGCGCAGCGTGAGCGTGTCGCCGGCGCAGAGTGGTCGCATCAGATCGGGTGCCTCGTGGACGCCGGCCTCGGTGGCACACGCGACGACGGTCACGCCCGTCCGCGCGCCGAGCTTCAGCTCGACGAGCGACTTGCCGATCCCGGCGGCATCGGCCGGCAGCGTGATGGTCGAGGTGTCACCGGTCAGCTCCGGGAGCACGGCGGCCTCGTCGGCAAGCGGGGACAGTGGCGTCGGCGCGCGCGTCGCCGCCTGGCCGATGTTGCCCTTGAGGTGAAAGCCAATCCACACCATCGGGATCAGCACGCTGACGATCGCGGGCAACACGATCCAGATCACGAGCTGCGCCGACGTCACCTGATGCCCGACCCACAGCATCGTCGTCGTGACGTCGCCGATCGGGGAGAACGCGCCGCCCGCGTTCGCGCCGAGGATGACGACCCCGCCGTAGAACCGCCGATCCGCGTCATCTGGAACGAGCTTGCGGACCAGCGACATCATCACGATCGAGGTCGTCAGGTTGTCGAGCACGGCGGACAGGAAGAACGAGATCAGCGTGATGATCACGAGCAGCTTGCGGCGGCTGCGCGTGACGATCCGCGACGTGATCAGCTCGAACCCGTCATGCGCGTCGACCAGCTCGACGATCGTCATCGCGCCGAGCAGGAAGAACAGGATCTGCGACAGATCGCCGAGGTGCTCGATCAGCTGGCCGTTGACCCGGTCCGGGTCACCGTCGGCGAGGATATAGGCCAGCCAGCACAGGCCGGCCGCGAGGAGCGCGGAGGCGGCCTTGTTGAGCTGGAGCGGGTGCTCGAGGACGATGGCGACGTAGCCGAGGACGAAGATGGCGACGACCCACACGCATCGCCACTCTAGATCAGGCGATTACGTACGACTACGGTTGCCGAGATCGATCCGCTTGAAGGCAGCCCCGACCTGCTCGTCACGACCGCATTTTTCGAGCGCGCCGACCATCCGGCGCATGCCCTCGAGCATGTGCCGCTGCGCGGAGGCCGGCAGCTTCTTGCCCTTGGCCTTGGCGTCGCGCGCGATCTTGATCGCCTCCTGATTGGCGTCGACGAGCGTGTTGAGGTCACCGGCCATCTGGCCGCAGTCCTCGCGGTCCGCGACGACCGTATCGACGATCTTGTCGAACAGCGTGATCCACGCGTGCGCCTCGCTCGGCGTGACCTGGGCGGGCGCCTGCTTGTCGGGCTGCGCCGCGACGGGCGCGGCAGCGAGCGCGCCGAGCGCGACGACGATGGACAGACTGCGGACGAGCTTCATCGAGACCCCCAGGTCCTCGACGATGACACGAACGCGGCGGTCGCGCCTATCGGGCGATTTCGCAGCTAGCGCGTGCAGTCGTTGGCCGCGGGCGGCTTGCACAGGCCCATGTTGTTGCAGGTCGCGGGCTGGCCGTTCTGCTGCGGGCACGTCGTCGGGTCGCCGGGCGTGCACGCCTGGGTGCAGACCTGGATGCCCTGCTGCTCGTACGCCTGACACAGGCCAGAGCCGCACTGCGCCGGATCGGTGCAGGGGTCGTAGACGGCGCCGGTGCAGGCCAGCGCGGCGCCGCCGCCGTCGACGGTCGCCATCCCGGAGCCCGAGCCACCCCCGCCGCCGGTTCCGTCACCGCTGCCGCCACCACCACCGCTGCCGCCGCGGTCGACGGTGGTGCCTTCTCCGACGACGCAGCCGGTGACCAGCAAGAGGGCGCACAACACAGCTCGCATGGGCCACAACGGATTGCAGCCCGAGTGCCACCGCGGCTGTCATCGCGATGTCACGCGCGGGTAACGAACCGGCGGCCAACCCCGTGGAGCCGCGTCGGTGGCTCACCGCCCGCCGCCGGCGCCCTGCCCCACCTTGTGGGGGTGGGTCCCCGCCATCGCGGTCAGAACTGGAAGTAGATGAACGGTACGACCTTGGCGTGGCCGAGCTCGCGGAGCACGAGCGCCGCCGCGGCGAGCACGATCCCCTGCCCCCACGCCGGGAGGGAGACGAAGCGATCGCGCAGCCACCGAAAGCTGCCGTCGGCGAAGAAGTGGCACAAGAAGCCGACGACGAGCGTCATCGACACGAGCGGTACCACGTTCGCGTGATCGAGCTGGGCGGCGGCGAGCCGGCGCAGCACGCCGAGCGCGTGATCGAACGTCTTCGCGCGAAAGAAGATCCACGCGAGGCACACGTAGTGGAACACGAGGAACACGGCGAGCGTGCGGCGCACCGTCGCGAGCGCCCGCGCGAAGAGATCCGCGCCGCCGCGCTCGACGACATCCGCGGCGAGCGCGAGGCCCCACACGAGCAGCGCGAGCGGGATCCACGTCCACTGCTCGCAGACTTGCAGCGCGGCGAGCAGCAGTACCGCCACGGCGCACATCGCGAGCCGCAGCGCCTCGGGGATCCACGCCGCGCGATCGAGCGCGCGCCACGGCCGCGTGACGACCGGCGCCGCCGGCCGAGGCTCCCGCTCGCGGGCGAGCCACGCGGTGAGCACGGCCCACAGCGGCGTCAGGTACAGCCACGCGATCACGAGCTGCGTCCACGTGCCGGTGTCGGCGGGCAGGATCGTGCGCTGCACGGTGAAGCCGAGCGCGGCGATCGCGATGCACGTCGCGTAGAGCTGCCCTGGCGCGAGCCGGTCGCGCGTGGTCACGCGCTGGAAGTAACGCGTCACCGCGAGCCCGAACCCGTGCAGCCCGCCCCACACGACGAACGCCCAGCTCGCGCCGTGCCACAAACCGCCGAGCAGCATCGTGATGATGAGGTTCGCGTACGTCCGCCACGCGGCGCCGCGGTTGCCGCCGAGCGGGATGTAGAGGTAGTCGCGCAGCCAGGTCGACAGGCTGATGTGCCAGCGGCGCCAGAACTCCTGGAGGTCGGCGCTGCGGTACGGGGTCCGGAAGTTGTCCGGCAACGTCAGACCGAGCACGAGCGCCGAGCCGATCGCGATGTCGGAGTACGCCGAGAAGTCGAGGTAGATCTGCAGCGCGTAGCCGTACACCCCGGCGAGCACCTCGACGCTCGAGAAGCTCGCCGGCGTCTCGAACACTCGATCGACGATCGAGATCGCGAGGGTATCGGCGAGCGCGATCTTCTTGCCGAGGCCGACGAGGATCAGGAAGAGCCCGCGTGTCGCCTTCTCGAGCTCGAGCGCGGGGAGCCGATCGAGCTGGGGCAACAGATCCTGCGCGCGCACGATCGGCCCGGCGACGAGCTGCGGGAAGAAGAGCACGAATGTCGCGAACTGGAGGACCGAGCGCGTCGCGGGGATCTCCTTGCGATAGACGTCGATCGTGTACGACAGCGACTGGAACGTGTGGAACGAGATGCCGGCCGGCAGGATGAGATCGAGCCGGTCGACCGGCAGGTGCAGCACGTCGTGGGTGACGAAGTCGGTGTACTTGAAGAAGCACAGGATGCCGAGATTTGACACCACGCTCGCGATCACGAGCGCGCGGCGCGCCGCCTGGCTCGCGCTCTGCTCGATCCAGATCGCGAGGAAGTAATCGAGCACGATCGTGAACAGCAGCAGCGCGAGCAGGTAGCGATAGGCGCCCGGCATCGCCGCCGCCCACGCGTGATAGAAGAGGCTCGACGCGACGAACAACACGACGATGCGGCCGAGCGGACGCAGGTTGTCCTGCTGGGCGGCGCCGATGCCGATGCCGAGCACGAACAGCACGAGCAGGTGGCCGGTCGCCGCGAGCTGTGCGGTCAGCTCGTCGAGGCAGCCCTGCCACGCGGCGATCGCG
>DAIRFU010000682.1:0-3856 GCA_036794935.1 Kofleriaceae bacterium
GGACCTGCACAACATCGTGCAGAGCGTCTACATCATGGCGCGCCTGTTCCACATCCTCTACGCGACCGCGCACGACGATCGGTACTACCAGCCGGCGCACGATCTCTATCAGCTCG
This sequence comes from Kofleriaceae bacterium, assembly GCA_036794935.1. Lineage (GTDB taxonomy): Bacteria > Myxococcota_A > Polyangia > Haliangiales > Haliangiaceae > JABFXX01. The sequence goes on from DAIRFU010000682.1 coordinate 117, forward strand.
CGGTCCCCAAGCTGACGATGGACGACAAGGTCCGCGCGGAGGCGCAGAAGGATGCGGACATCCTCGAGAAGACGTTCAAGGCGATGAAGGCCGGCGTCGGCACCCACGACAAGGGTGCGATCGGCGCGCTGCTCAACCGCCACAACCAGGAAGTGCAGGCCTGCTACGAGTACGGGCTGCAGACGAACCCCAAGCTCGGCGGCAACCTCGTGGTCAACTTCGAGTCGGATCAGACCGGAGCCGTCAACGGCGTGTCGACGCAGCCGAAGGCCGGCCTCGCCGACATGGCGCTGGTCGCGGGCTGCGTCGAGGCTCGCGTCAAGAGCTGGCGGCTGCCGACCCGCGCCCAGGCCGGCACGACGCGGATCAAGCTGACGTACTCGACGAGCCCGAAGCAGGACGCGAAGTAAGAACCGGGCAGGGCCCGGGCGAGGTCACTTGCCCGAGGCCCGCGGCCGGATCCCGGATGCGGGCGTGCGCCGCCTGCGCCGCGGCCGCGCCAGCGGGGTACCGGAGAGCCGCGCGGTGCGCTCGAGATCGGCCATGAGGCGGGTCGCGAGCGCGACACGCGAGGGCTGATCCGGATCGGCGTAGAGGCCGGTCGGGTTGCCGCTCGTCGCGAGGAAGCGGCGCATCGCGTGGTAGCACGCGACCGCATCGCCGAGGTGGTGGAGCGTGGCGGCCAGGTTCCAGTGGTGGAGCGGGAAGTCGGGCTCGAGCTCGGCCGCGCGCGCGAGCGGGGCGATCGCGTCGGCGTGCCGCTGCTGCGCGACCAGGGCCGCGGCGGTCGCGGCGGCGCTGTCGGCCGACTCGTCGCAGCGGGCGAGCAGCACCTGTGCGCGGGGCACGTCGCCGTCGGCGATCAGCTCGACCGCGCGGCCGAGCGTGTTCGAGGTCGGGTGGGCGTGCGCGCGGCCGCCGAGGTGTGCCTCGCCGAGATCGAGCAGGTCGCGGCCGAGATAGTAGGCCGACGACAGTCGCGCGTGGCCGTCCGGATCGTCGCTCGCGTGGCGCGCCGCTGCCGCGACGATGCCGCGCGCGCGCTCGAGGTCCGTCGTCGCGACGTGGTAGCCGTCGGCGACGAGGCTGGCGACGAGCGGCGCGTGATCGCCGTCGGGCCCGGTCAGGTCCTCGTGGATGCAGTCGTCGATCGCGCCGTTCGGTCCGATCAGCACGGCCCAGCGTCGCCACCGCCGCTCGCCGCTGATCTTGCGGCTGGCGACGACGACCGCGCGGCCGCCCGCGTCGACGAGCACCGCGACGTGCGTCGGCCGCGGTGCGCGCGCGGCGACCGGCAGCGGCACGATCTGGCCGAGCGCGAGATCGGCGATCCGCTCGCGCGTGTCGGCGGCGAGATCGAGACGCGCGCACAGCTCGACCGCGAGGTGGTACGCGGCGCCCGACGACGCGCCGGCCATGACCTCGAGCAGCTGCACGATGTCGGCGTCCGCGAGCTGGTGGATCATCATGTCGGCGGCGGCCGCGACGTCGGCGGCGTTGTCGAGCTGGGCGGCGAGCGCGACTGCGGAGCGGCGCTGGATCGCGGACGGATCGGTGAACCGCGCGGCACCGCGCTCGCCGAGCTCGGCGAGCAGGCCGAGCGCGCAGACCTTGCCGTCGTCGCCGGCGTCGCTCGCCGCGATCCGCCGCAGCTCGCCGATCACGCGGGGGCGTGCCGGCGTCTTCGTCGCGAGCTGTGCCAGTGCACCGCGTGCGGCCTCGCGTCGCCGCGCATCGCGCGCGCAGATCTCGCGGCCGAGCAGTGGCACGCAGGTGGCGCCGAGCCGGAGCACGACGCGCTCGATCGAGACCCCGCGACTCCCGTACGACGACAGCGAAGCGAACCAGTCAGCCAGCCGGCGAAGGTCGACGAACGCGCTCGTAAGGCCCATCGATGGCCCTACCATAGAAGTATGGTCACTTATGCGTCAATGAATTTTCAGTAGTTTAGACCCGGGATCTCGCATCTGATCGGAATTGATCGAGATTCGAAGTGGGCACCCAAGTCAGGGATTGTCCCTTGCTGCCCCGAAGTGCGTTCGCGATTCTTCGCCCGCCATCTCAGGAGGGAGTCGAGCCATGGCGAAGACCGAGTCGACCGCGGTGAACGAGCTGATCGATCTGGTGCAGAGCGGAACGCCGCCTGCTGCAGAACCGTCCGCCGACCTGTTCGGTGCGCCGCCATCGTCGATGGTCGGCTCGCCGCGTCTCACCGCGCCGATCACGGCACGGCACACCGGCGAGCTCGAGCCGCTCCCACCGCGCCGGTCGCCGCGCGCGACGTCGCAGCACTCGATGCTTCCGCCGGCGGTCCGGATGTCGACCGCCGAGCCCGAGCGCGGCAACACGATCCCGCCGCTCTCGCAGCTGGTGCCGCCGCTCTCGCAGCCCGCGGCGCGTACGCCGCGCGCATCGACGGTCACGCCGGTGCAGCGCCCGAGCGTGCCGCCGCCGATCCCGCAACGCGCGACGGGGGCGCTGCCCGTCCAGCGTGCGAGCTCGCCGCCTCCGATCGCCGCGGCGCCCGCGACCGATGCGATGCGGGCGCGCCGGGCGAGCTCGCCGCCTCCGATCCCGACGCGCGCAACCGGTGGCCTGCCGGTGCAGCGCGCGAGCGCACCGCCACCGATCCCGACGCGGGTCAGCTCGTCGCTGTCCGCGGCCGCCGAGCCGGCGCGCGGCTTCGAGCCCGGCGAGCTCGCGAGCTCGTGGACGCTCGACGACGCGGCGACGCCGCTGCACGCGGCCTCGTCGTTCGACAGCGCGCGGCTGCCACTGCCCAGCATGGCACGCACCGACGAGGGAGCGTCGAGCTTCGACGACGACCACACGCCGCTGCCCAGTGCCTCGCCGTTCGACGACGACCACACGCCGGTGCCGGGCGCCTCGTTCGACGACGCGCTCGCAGCGCCGCCACATGCCGCGCTCTCCGACGATGCGGGCACGCCGCTTCCGATCGACGTCGCGCCAATGGTGACGCGTCGTCGCGCCAGCTCGCAGGGACCGGCGGTCACCGCCGCCGAGGTGTCGAGCCCGCCGCCGCTGCCGCGCCGCACGAGCTCGCAGCTCGCGGTCGCGCGGCCGAGCGCGTCGCTGCCTCCGCCGCACCGCGACGCGCCGCCGCCGCATCGCGATGCGCCGCGCGGGAGCGCGCCGTCGTTCCGGTCGCGTCCGACCGTGCCGAGCTCGGCGTCGTTGCCGATGCTGCCGTCACTGCCGTCGCTGCCGCCGCCGACCGCGCCGGTCGCCGCGCCGTTCAAGCCCGCCAGCGACAGGTCGGTGGCCGCGATGCCTCACCAGTACCCCGTGATCAAGCGGCCGCGGACGGTCGACGCGACGGGCGACGTGATCCGCGCCGAGAACTGGTTCGAGCTCAGCTCCGCGATCGCGAAGATGGATCAGGCCGACGGTACCGCCGTGGTGCCGCGGCCGCAGGGCGACACCCGGCGGATGATCAAGCGGCTGATCGTGCCGGCGATCCTCGTCGGCATCGCCGGCGGAGCACTCGGCGCCTATGTCGCGGTCGATCGCCAGAAGGCGAGCCGCGCGCGCACGGCGGCGGCCGGCACGGCCGAGCTCCGGCACGTGATGCCGGAGGCGGTGCCAACGCCGGCAGCCCCGCCCGAGCCGGCGCCCGTGGCGATGGCCGCCACGGATCCCATGGCCGCGGCGACCGCGGCGACGGATCTCGCGGCGGCGGCGAGCGCGGCGACGGATCCGGCGATCGCGGCGAACGCGGC
>DAIRFU010000683.1:0-3853 GCA_036794935.1 Kofleriaceae bacterium
GCAAGATCCTGCCGCACGACTTCGAGGAGCCGCGCTACTTCGAGAGCTGCATGCCCATCGAGGTGATGGCGGAGCGCGGCGAGCAGACGCTGCGGTTCGGCCCGATGCGGCCGATCGGGTTGCGCGATCCGCGGACCGGGCACCGGCCATGGGCGGTCATCCAGCTGCGCCCGGAGAATCGCTACCTGACCGCGTACAACCTCGTCGGGTTTCAGACCCGGCTCGCGTATCCCGAGCAGCAGCGGATCTTCCAGATGATCCCCGCGCTCCACCGCGCCGAGTTCCTGCGCTTCGGCTCGATTCACCGCAACACGTACATCGACGCGCCGAGCCGGCTCGGCCCGCACTTCGAGCTGCGTGACCGGCCGAGCGTCCGGTTCGCCGGCCTGCTCACCGGTGTCGAGGGCTACATCGAGTCGTGCGCGATGGGGATGATCGTCGCGTGGCTGCTCGCCGGCGAGCTGACCGGCCGCGCCGCCGCGCCGCCGCCGGCGACAACGATGATGGGTGGCCTCTACCAGCACGTCACCGCGCCGCGCGACGAGGGCTACAAGTACGGCCCGACGAACGTCAACTACGGCCTGTTGCCGCCGCTCCCCGGCGTCCGCAAGGATCACCGCAAGCACCGGATGTCCGAGCGCGCGCGCGCCGACTTCGATGCGTGGCTCGGCACCGTCGCGGTGCGCGCCGCCTGAGCCAACGAGCAACGCGCCGAGGCGGCCGGTCCAGCGCTCAGTTTCGCAGCGTGATCTCGGCTCGCGCGAGGATCGTCTTGCCCTGCATGACGCGCACGACGTAGGTCGCGTTGCTCGCAAACCCGGCAGCGACGGTCGCCGTCGTCGTCGCGATCACGATCCGGCGCCGCGGCTTGACGTCGACCGTGACGAGCGTCGCGGGCGTGGCGTCGTCCTTGGCGGTGAACACGAGCTGCACCGGCCGCGTGCCCGGGGCCTTCGCGAGCACCGCGACGAGGTGCATCGGCCACGGTGGGCCGTGGATGATGTCGTAGCGGTCGTCCTTCGTCGCGTTGATCTTCAGGAACCCGGGCAGCTCGCCGAGGCTGGTCGGCGGGGTGTCGGGCGAGTACACGATGCGCCCGGCGTATGGCTCGAGCGCCTTGCGATCGGCGTGTGCGGCGACCGCCAGACCCAGCACCATCGCGGCCACGATCCCGACGAGCCTCATGCCCGCGAGTATACTGCCGCGCGTGCAACGACTGCTCGGGAAGTTCGCGATCGTCACCGGGGGCTCGAGCGGCATCGGGCTCGCGTGTGCGCAGGCCCTGGCCGCCGACGGGGCGGGCGTCGTGGCCTGTGCGCGCCGGTTTGTGGCGGGGCCGCTGACGGTCCCCGCCGCCGGCCAGGTCGTCGAGGCCCACCTCGACGTCACCGACGAGGCCGAGGTCGCGGCGCGGTTCGCCGAGCTACCGGGTCTCGACATCCTCGTGTGCTCGGCGGGGACCGCCACGTTCGCGCCGGTGCTCGATGCGACGGTCGCCGATCTGCGCGCGATGCTCGACGTCCACATCGTCGGCTCGCTGATCTGCGCGCGCGAGGCGCTGCGCCGGATGCAGGCGAAGCGGAGCGGTCACATCGTGATGATCGGCTCGCACGCCGCACACCACGGGTTCCCCGACTGCGCCGGCTACACCGCCGCGAAGGCCGGCCAGCTCGGCCTCACGCGCGTGCTCGCCGCCGAGGCGCGCCCGCACGACGTGCGCGTCACTGCACTGCTCGCCGGCGCGACCGACACGCCGATCTGGGACGACCGGCCCGGGTTCGACCGCGCGAAGATGATGCAGCCGGCCGACGTCGCGAGCTTCCTGGTCTCGCTCGTGGTGCGGCCGGGCATCTCCGTCGAGGAGGTCACCGTCACGCCTCCCGCCGGCGTGCTCTAGAAACTCGCGCGCGGGCGCCGGCCGCGCGAACCTCGCGGGGTGGACTGGGATGCCGCGCTCGCCGGGTTTCGCGCGTACCTCGAGGTCGAGCGCAACTACTCGCCGAATACGGTCGCGGCGTACCTGCGCGACGTGACCGCGCTGCGCGCGCACCTGCGGGAGAAGCGGGGCAAGGACGTGGCGCCGAGCCGGCTCTCGGCGCTCGACGTGCGCAGCCAGCTCGCCGCGCTGTTCGGCGAGAACGGTGCCGCGACGATCGGCCGCAAGCTGTCGAGCGTGCGCGCGTTCTGCCGCTTCCTGGTCAAGCGCGGCGTGCTCGCCGGCAATCCCGCGAAGGCGATCCGCGGCCCGAAGAAGCCCAAGACCCTGCCGCGCGCGCTCGATGTCGACGACACGTTCCGGCTCGTCGAGGCGCCGACCACGACCGGCCGGACCTCGCACCGCACGCTGTCGGCGGCGGAGGAGGCGCGGCACGGGCTGCTCCGCCTGCGCGATCAGGCGCTGCTCGAGCTGATCTACGCGACCGGGCTGCGCGTCTCGGAGGCGTGTGCACTCGACACGACCGACATCGACCGCGATCGCTACGGGGTGCCGATCGTGCTGGTCCGGCACGGCAAGGGCGGCAAGTCGCGCGAGGTCCCGCTCGGCGGCGCGGCCGACCGCGCGCTCGACGCGTACCTGCCCGCGCGCCGGGAGCTGAAGGCGTCCGGCACGCCGCTGTTCGTCAACGCGGCCGGCGAGCGGCTGACGGCGCGCTCGGTGCAGCGCATGGTCAAGCGCTGGACGATCGCCGGCGGCGTCCACGCGAACGCGACGCCCCACGGGCTGCGCCACTCGTTCGCGACGCACCTGCTCGACGAGGGCGTCGATCTGCTCTCGATCCAGGAGCTGCTCGGGCACGCGAGCCTGTCGTCGACGCAGATCTACACGAAGGTGTCGCTCGATCACCTGATGAAGGTCTACGACGACGCCCATCCGCGCGCGAAGCAGAAGTGACCGCGGTCAGCTCGCGGCGCGCGACTGATCGGCGGCGAGCAGCCGGCGGACCTCGCCGAGCAGACTGAGCGACGAGTAGGGCTTCTCGATCAGCGATGCACCCTGCGACGTCATCGCGCTCGCATCGGCATCGAGTGCATAGCCGGTCGCGACCAGCACCGGCACGTCGCTCTTCTTGCGCAGCTCCGCGAAGCACTCGGCGCCGCCCATCTGCGGCATCCCCATGTCGAGGATGACGAGGCCGATCGAGCGCTCGTGCTCGGAGAACAAGCGCAGCGCCTCGACCCCGTTCGAGGCACCGAGCGCATCGAGGCCGTGGCGGCCGAGCAGGCGGATCGTCGACGAGCGTACGGGCTGCTCGTCATCGACGACGAGCACGGTCGTGCGCGGCAGCGGTTCGCGGACGGCCAGCGGCGGCTCGGCGGCGCCACGTGCATCGGTGATCGGCAGGTGGATCGTGAACATGGTGCCGTGGCCGACCTCGGACGTGATCGTCACCGCGCCGCCGTGGTTGTGGACGACGCCCCAGACGATCGACAGGCCGAGACCGGTGCCCTTGCCGGCGACCTTCGTCGTGTAGAACGGCTCGAACACGCGCTGGCGCGTGGCCTCGTCCATCCCGCTGCCGGTGTCGGTGACCCGGATCACCACGTAGCGGCCGGGCGCGAGCTGCAGCGCGCTGGCCTCGGCCTCGGCGAGCTCGACCGACTCGGTCGCGAGCGCGAGCACGCCCGAGCCGTTCATCGCGTCGGCGGCGTTGACGGCGAGGTTGATCACGATCTGCTGGAGCTGCGCCGGATCACCGAGCACGTGCGCATCGGCTGCGCCGAGCCGGTTCCATACCTCGACCGACTTGGGGAGCGTGCGGGACAGCAGCGGCACGAGGCGCTGCAGCATGGGATCGAGCGGGACCGGCTCCTTGCGGTACTGGCCCTTGCGGCTGAACGCGAGCAGTCCGCG
>DAIRFU010000684.1:0-2205 GCA_036794935.1 Kofleriaceae bacterium
CCTGGGATCCGCGGCGCCAGCCCATCCCCGTGCGCACCATCACGGGCCGCCGCGCGCGGGCGACCCAGCTGCTGGGCCTCGCACGCCGACATCGCGTTGCTGTGCACCGCGATGCACAACTGGCCGCCGCGCTCGTCGACGGTGACGGTCCGGTCCCCGCCGCCCACTGGGCGCGGCTCGCCGAGATCATCGCCGCTGTGCAGGCATCACACACGGGACCTGACCTCTCGCGCTGAGTGGGCACCACCCAGGTCACCGGGCCTCGACGAGCGCCCTCGCCTCGTTTCGCGGCGAAATCACGCGCGGTGTCACGACTCTCGGGATCCAGAGAGGCTGGTGCACCCGTTGCACTGGCTCCAGTGCATGAGGCAGCACCTGTTTGTCATCACGTTGTCATCGATGGCTGGCGGGGCGAACGATCCGATGCCTGCCAGGCGCCCCTGCTACCTCCAGGCCCGGGCCTATCCGCGGCCCCCGACCGATCCCATCCTCTGCCAGTCGGAGCGAACGGGCCGCTTCGACTGTAGCGACGACGAGCTGAGCGCGATGGTCGAGTGGCTCGGCCGCGCACGTGCCGCCTGAGTAGTCGGCTCACGTCGACCGGCATCGAGCGAGTCGAGCGACGCCGATCGCAGTCACTCGGATTCCATCAGAGGCCGCCGCGCATGATCGCGGCCATCGCGATCGCGAGCGTCGCGACGAGGCTCGCCGTCATCATCACCAGCGCGGCGGGCACCGCGGTCGCGGCGGGCGCGTGGATGCCGGCGCGCCCTGCGAGCCGCACGCCCGCGCCGATCGCGATCTGCACGACGGCCGCCGTGACCAACCACGGGATCGCGAGCCGGACGGCGGCAGGGACGAGGTGCCCGATCGCGGCGAGCACACGAGGCTGGCTGGAGCCGATCGCCGGCAGTGCACCGTGACTCTCGACGATCGCGCGAATCACCGCGACGTGACCATCGATGCCGACGAACACCGCCGCCGCGAGCACGCCGAACAAGACGCCGTAAGGTCCCTGCGCGCGTCCCGTGGCCGCGACATCGACGAGTCGCCCGGCGGCGCCCGCCGCGAGTAGCGGGACCGCGGCGGCCACGCCGAGCGCCGCACCGATCGCGACCTCGTGCAGTGCGACGGCCAGCGATGGCTCGACCCCCTGCGTGCCCGCGACCAGGACGCCCGACCAGAGCCCGAGCGTCACCGCGAGCGCGGCCTGCGCGACGCGCGGGATTCCACCGACGAGCGTCGTCAATACGAGTACCGCGGCGAACCCGCGCAGCGCGAGGATCGCGATCGCGGCCGTGGTCGTCATCGCGTCATCCGGTTCCGGCCGTCACGATCAGCGGCCATAGCTGATGCGCGAACGCGACCAGCTGCGCTGCAATCGATGGTGCGAACAGCGCGATCGCCGCCCCGACCGCCGCGACGCGCGGCACGAGCGCCACCGCCGGATCCTGGATCTGCGTGAACGCGGTGAGCAGGCCCGTCAGCACGCCGGCGAGCACTGCAGCCACGAGCATCGGCGCGGCGAGCAAGAGCGCGAGCAAGAAGCCCTCCCGCAGGACCGCGACGAGGCTCCCGATCACACGTACCCCCGCAACAGGGCGTCGAGTAGAAGCCGCCAGCCGTCGACCGCGACGAACAGCACGAGCTTGAGTGGCAACGCCACCGCCTGCGGCGACGTCGCTTGCAGGCCGAGCGACGCCAGCGAGAGCCCGACCACCAGGTCGATCACGAGGAACGGAATGAAGATCAGGATCGCGATCACGAATGCCTCGCGCAGCTCGGTCGTGATGAACGCCGGCGCCAGCACCCACAGCTCGTCTCCGCGCGACGGATTACCGAGCTGGTTCGCGAGGCCCGTGAAGGTGCCGCGATCGGCCTCGCGCGTGTGCCGCGCGAGGAATGCGCGCAGCGGCTCGATCGCGCGCTCGGCGGCCGCGAACTGTGGCTCGTACCGCGCAGGTACGATCGCTCGCAAGGCCTTGTCGAGTGACGCGTCCGGTGACTGGGCTGTCGGCGTCGCAGCCGGAGCCAACGTCGGCGCCGGTCCCTGTGCCGCTGACGGTATTGCCGCGGTCGGCCCCGGCGCGGTCGGCCCCGGCGCGGTCGCCCCGGGCGCGGTCGCCCCCGGCGCCGTCGCCCCCGGTGCGGTCGCACCTGGCGCGCTCGCCCCCGGCGCCGTCGCACCTGGCGCGCTCGCCCCCG
>DAIRFU010000684.1:2305-3835 GCA_036794935.1 Kofleriaceae bacterium
GGCGCGCTCGCCCCCGGCGCCGTCGCACCTGGCGCGCTCGCCCCCGGCGCCGTCGGCCCCGGTGCAGTCGATCCTGGCGCCGTCGGCCCCGGTGCGGTCGGCCCCGGCGCGGTCGGCCCCGGTCGCGCCGGAGCGGCGGGGCTGCCAGCCGCCTGCACCATCTGCACGGCGACCGGCGCCATCACGAAGAACGTCAACACGAGCGACAGCCCGGTCACGACGAGCCCCGACGGCGCATCCGGCGCACCGAGTGCGTTACGCAGCAGCGACAGCACGACCGACAGCTTCACGAAGCTCGTCAGTGTGAGCACGACCAGCGGCACGATCGCGACGAGCGCGAGCAGCGCGGCGTTCTCGACGCCACTCATGCGTCGCTCGCGTCCGAGGAGAGCGCGGCCCCGTGGCGACGCGCAGCTGCGTCGTCCGCGCCCATGTGGGCGCGCGACCCGGCCGGTTCGGCGTTCGCGTCGTCGCGCGCGCGAATCTCGTTCGTGCCCACGTGGGCGCGCGATCCGGCCGGTTCGGCGTTCTCGCTATCGCGCGCGCGAATCTCGTTCGTGCCCACGTGGGCGCGCGATCCGGACTCCTCCCCAGTCGGCTCGGCACGCGCGTCTGCGCGCGACGCCACCCTGCCCTTGCGGCGCATCCAGGCCGCCCGCACGAGCTCGCCGAAGCTCGGCTGCGCCTGCACGCGCGACCGCACCTCGCCGCCGTCGAGCTCCGACAGCACGGAGAGTCCCATCTCGCTCGTGCCGACGAGCAGCGTCTTGCCGGCAACCTCGACGACGTACAGGCTGCGCCGCGGCTCGAGCGGGACGCGCGCGACCACGTCGAGCAGGTGCGCACCGCGTGCCTTTCCCGCGGCGAGCACGCGGCCGAACAGCCGCACCGCGACGAACGCGGCGATGCACACCGCGCCGAGCACGAGCAGCGACGTCACGAGCAGATCACCGTAGCTCGCGCCCGCCGCTGCACCGTTCCCATGCATGGTGGCGTCGTATCAAACCCCTATGACACGCCCAGCGCGAGCCTCAGAGCGCGAGCTCGATGAGCTCGATCGAGCTCGGCGCCGCATACCGGATCGGCACGATCGAGGTACCGATGCCGGCAGTCACGAGGATGGTCGTTTCGCCGCGCTGATAGCGGCCGTCGACGTACGGCGTCTCGAGTCGCGCCAGGTTCACGTGCATCACGCCCAGCACCGGGTTCACCTGCCCTCCGTGCGTGTGGCCGGCGAGCACGAGGTCGACCTGGTTCTCGAGTAGCGCGGCGAGCCTGTCGTCGAGCTGATGCGTGACGACGATCGAGTAGTCCGCCGCGGCCACGCTCGCCACCAGCACCGCGATCGTGGCCGGGTCGGTCCGATGCATGTAGTTGTAGTTGAGGAACACGACCGCGATCCGCTTGCCACCGTGCTGGAACCAGCGCACCTCGTTATTCAGCATCGCGACCCCGTGACGCCGCATCGCTCGCTCGACCTCGGCGACGCTGCGCTCGCGGTCGACGTACGCAAAGTGCTCGTGATCGCCG
>DAIRFU010000685.1:0-3827 GCA_036794935.1 Kofleriaceae bacterium
CGATCACCTGCTTGCCGTCTTGCGTGATGACCTGCTTCCAGCGCAGCTGCTTGGCCGCGTTCCAGTGCTCCGCGCCGCCGGCCGCCGCGATCACCTTGTCGGCGACCTCGACCGCCTTCGGATCGGCGGACGCGCGATCGAACGTCGGGCTGCTACCGGGGTAGCGCGCGAAGGTGGTCCGGCCGGGGCCACAGGCCAGGAGAGCGACTGCCGCGAGGAACTGGATCATCCGCATGCGCGCCGCGATATCGCGACCGCGCACCGCTTGCAAGCGCGGACGTCACTGCCAGGCGGCTGCTTCCCCCCGCGTACACGCCGACGTCTCCCAGAACGACTCGATCCCGCGTGCCTGGTCGCGGACCATGGCGACGTCGGCGAGGCGCTCCGCGCGCACGGTGACGAGCGCGCCACCCGCGATGTCCTTGACCGCGATATCGAGCGGCGGGATCGACGCCTGCGCGGTCCCGCGCGCGCTGGCCACGGCCTCCTCTGCCACCTTCTCGTCGATGAGGCGCTGGAACTCGCGGATCATCTGACGGAGCTCGCCGACGTACCCGCGCTCCTCCGTGGTCAGCCGCACGGCGACGCCACGGTCGACGTCGGACACCGCCAGCTTGGAGCCGCGCACGAACGTGGGGCAATCCGGTACCTGCTCGACGGGCGCAGGCGCTTGCGCGTGCACGCTCGCCACGTACCCGAACGACGCCGTCACGAAAACAAGCAGGCACTTGCTGAACATCGGCATGGCGGATCTCCTGCTCGTGTCGCGATTCAACTCCCGAGCCAGTCACAGGGCGCACGGCGCTGTAACGCCTGAGCTATGGTCCGCCGATGCGCACCTGGTTCCTGCTCACGCTGATCGCTGCCTGTGGTTCTCCCGGCAAGGTCGCCACACCCGCCGAACCGTCGGGACCGACGACCACCCCCGCGCCGACCGAGGCAGCGACCGAGGCGCCCGCACCGGAGGGACGCACGCCGCGCTACGACGCGCGCACGTTCTTCGAGACCGTGTCCATGTTCGGCACGAGCTTCTCGCACGACGGCACGCGGATCCTGGTCTCGAGCGACGCGACCGGCGTGTTCAACGTCTACGCGCAGCCGGTCGCGGGCGGCGCGCCGGTGCAGCTCACGAAGTCGACGACGAGCTCGAACTTCGCGATCAGCTACTTCCCGCGTGACGACCGCTACCTGTTCAGCTTCGACGGCGGTGGCGACGAGCTCACTCACATCGTCGTCGCCGAGCTGGACGGCACGACAAAGGACCTCACGCCCGGCGACAAGCTCAAGGCCCAGTTCCGCGGCTGGAGCAAGGACCGCAAGGCGTTCTACATCGCGACGAACGAGCGCGACCCGAAGTTCTTCGACCTCTACCGCTACGCGACCGACGGGTACGCGCGCACTCGCGCGTTCCAGAACACGACCGGCTACGAGGTCGGCCGGGTCAGCCCCGACGGCCGCTGGTTGTCGCTCACGAAGGTCGTCAACAACGCCGACTCGAACGTTTATGTCGTCGATCTCGGGGCGAAGCGAGCGACGCCAAAGCTGATCACCAAGCACGACGGCATGGTCCAGAACCAGGCCGAGACGTTCACGCCCGACAGCAAGAAGCTGATCTACACGACCGACGGCGCCGGCGAGCTCGCGCAAGCGTGGTCGTACGACCTGCGCAGCGGCAAGCGCGCCGTCGAGGCGAAGGCCGACTGGGATGTGGTCTCGGTCGGCTACTCGGAGACCGGCAAGTATCACGTCGTCGTCACCAACGAGGACGCGCAGAGCGTGCTGCAGATCGAGACCAGGCGCGGCGAGGCGGTCGCGCCGAAGGGCCTGCCGCCCGGCAACATCGTCGACGTCGACTTCGATCGCGGCGAGGGGCAGATGGCGCTGTACCTGTCGAGCAGTCGCACGCCGGCCGATCTCTACGTCGTCGACCTGGCGACCGGCGCCTCGAAGCGGCTGTCGAACAACCTCAACCCGAAGATCGATCCCGCGAACCTCGTCGACACGTCCGTGATCCGGTTCAAGAGCTTCGACGGGCTCGAGATCCCCGCGCTGCTCTACAAGCCGCTCGATGCCGGCCCCGATGCGCGAGCTCCGGCGATCGTGTGGGTGCACGGTGGCCCGGGCGGCCAGAGTCGGATCGGCTACTCGGACCTGCTCCAGTACATCGTCAACCAGGGCTACGCGGTGCTCGCGGTCAACAACCGGGGCTCGAGCGGCTACGGCAAGACGTTCTTTCACCTCGACGACAGGAAGCACGGCGAGGGCGACCTGCAGGACTGCGTGTTCGCCCGCACGTATCTCGCGACGCTCGACTGGGTCGACGGCGGCCGCATCGCGATCATGGGCGGTAGCTACGGCGGCTTCATGACGGTCGCCGCGCTCGCGTTCGAGCCGGACGTGTTCGACGCCGGCGTCGATCTGTTCGGCGTCACGAACTGGGTCCGCACGCTCGAGAGCATTCCCCCGTGGTGGGCGTCGTTCCGCGACGCGCTCTACGCCGAGATGGGCAATCCGGCCACCGACAAGGAGCGGCTGAGGGCGCGCTCGCCGCTATTTCACGCCGAGAACATCAAGAAGCCGCTGCTCGTGATCCAGGGCGTCAACGACCCGCGCGTGCTCAAGGTCGAGAGCGACGAGCTGGTCGCCGCGATCAAGAAGAACAACGTGCCGGTCGAGTACCTGGTCTTCCCGGACGAGGGCCACGGCTTCCAGAAGCGCAAGAACAACATCGCCGCCGCCGAGAAGGCGGTCGCGTTTCTCGACCGCTACCTCAAGGGCATCCGCTAGACCGAGTCCGAGCCGGTCGGTACGCCCTCGAACAGCGGCGTCGAGAGGTAGCGCTCGCCGGTATCGGGCAGCATCGCGAGCAGCACGCTGCCCTTCGGCGCCTTCGCGGCCACCGCGAGCGCGCCGGCGAACGTGCCGCCCGACGAGATGCCGCAGAAGATGCCCTCGCGCTTCGCGAGATCGCGCGCGGTCGCCATCGCCTGCTCGTCGGTGACGGTGAGGATCTCGTCGCACACCGCGCGATCGAGGACGGACGGCACGAAGTCGGGCGTCCAGCCCTGGATCTTGTGCGGCTTCCACTCGTTGCCGGCGAGCAGCGCGGCCGTGACCGGCTCGCAGGCTACGATCTTGGTCTCCGGACGCGCGCGCTTGATGACCTGACCGGCGCCGGTCAGCGTGCCGCCGGTACCGTACCCGGTCACCCAGTAGTCGAGGCGCTTGCTCGCGAAGTCCGACAGGATCTCCGGCCCGGTGGTCTGGCGGTGGTAGGCCGGGTTCGCCTCGTTGTCGAACTGCCGCGCGAGGAACCAGCCGCGCTCCTTCGCGAGCTTCTCGGCGACCTTGACCGATCCCGACGCCTTGTCCGCGGCCGGCGTCAGGATCACCTTCGCGCCGTACGCGCGCATGATCTGGCGGCGCTCGATCGAGAACGACTCGGGCATCACCGACACGAACGAGTAGCCGCGCGAGGCACACACCATCGCGAGCGCGATGCCGGTGTTGCCCGACGTCGCCTCGACCACGGTCGCGCCCGGCGCGAGCTGGCCGCGGCGCTCGGCGTCCTCGACGATGCCGATCGCGAGGCGATCCTTGACCGAGCCGCCGGGATTGGCAGCCTCGAGCTTGACGTACATCGTGACGTGCGCCGGCGCGAGCCGGTTGATCCGCACGACGGGGGTACGGCCGATCGTCTGCGTGATGTCTTCGTAGATCATGCACGCATGCTACGTCGACTCCGGATCAGCCCAGCATACGTAGATGCTGGTAACCGCCGGTCGTCAGCTGGTACTGCCGGCGGTTACCAGCATCTACGTATGCTG
>DAIRFU010000686.1:0-3821 GCA_036794935.1 Kofleriaceae bacterium
TGCCGCCGGCGGTGATGATGATCTCCTTCTTGCGGCCGGTGATCGACAGGAAGCCCTGCGGATCGAACTGACCGAGGTCGCCCGAGCACAGCCAGCCATCCCTCAGCGTCTCCGCCGTCGCCTCCGGCTCCTTGAAGTAGCCGAGGAACACGTGTGGCCCGCGTACCTGGATCTCGCCGTCCTCGGCGAGCTTGACCTCGATGCCGGGGATCGGTGGGCCGACCGTACCGAGCTTGGTCTTGCCGGGCAGGTTGCACGACGTCGGCCCGCTGTCCTCCGACTGGCCGTAGATCTCCTTGATCGGCAGATCGAGGCTCGCGAAGAACTCGAGCACGTCTTGCGCGATCGGCGCGGCGCCCGAGAACAGCTCCTGCACGCGATCGAAGCCGAGCGCCTGCTTGATCTTCGAGATCACGAGCCGGTCGGCGAGCCGGTACTGGAGCTCGAGCACCGTGCCCAGCGGCTCGCCGCGGAACCGCCGCGCGTTGACCTCGCTGCACACCTTGCGCGCCCAGTCGACCAGGCGCTTCTTGACGCCGGTCGCCTCCGCGAGCTTGCCCGCGAGCACGGCGTGGAACTTCTCCCAGATCCGCGGCACGCCGAAGAACACCGTCGGCCGCGCGTCCTTGAGGTTGTCGGGCACCTTCTCGAGTGCCTCCGAGAAGTACACGGTGCCACCCGCGGTCGCCGGCATGTGGATCGAGCACATCTGCTCGGCGATGTGCGACAGCGGCAGGTACGACAGCAGCACGTCGTCGGTGCGGCGACCGCCCATCTCGAGCAGCGTCTGCGACGTCCACGCGAGGTTGCCGTGCGAGAGCATGACGCCCTTCGGCGGGCCGGTCGTCCCCGACGTGTAGATCAGGGTCGCGAGGTCCGCCTGCTCGATCCCGTCGACACGCTGGTCGAGCTCGACCTCGGTGATGCCTTCCGCCTTGCCCAGGAACTCCTCCCAGCTCAGCACGTCGTCGCCGCGGGTCGGGACCACGGCGCCCTTCATGAGGACGATCGTGCGGAGCAGCGGCAGCTCGGCGCGCCGCGCCTGGACCTTCGCCAGCTGCTCGGCGTTCTCGACGAGCACGAGGTGCGACTCCGAGTGGTGAATGATGTACTGGACCTCTTCGGCCGAGCACGTCGTGTAGATGCCGGCAGGGACGCCGCCGGCCATCATCGCGGCGTGATCGAAGATCACCCACTCGGCCCGGTTGAAGCCGAGTATGCTGACCTTGCCGCCGCGCACCAGGCCGAGCGCCATCATGGCGCGGGCCGCGGTGCGGATCTGGTCGGCGTAGGTCTTCCAGGTGGTCGGCTGCCACCGGCCGTTCACCTTCACCTGATAGGCGATCGTGGACGGCCGCTCGACCGCCATGCGCAGGACGCGATGCGGGATCGTGTCCGCCGCCACTAGCCCTTCTTCTTCTTCTCGCTCGCGAAGTACGTCGTCGAGCGCTTCTCGCCCTTGGTCTTCAGGGCACCTTCGCTGACCAGCTTGCGGATCGGCAGCGCGAGGTCCTTCGTGGACGTGCCGAGCTGCTTGTTGATCTGCTCGATGCGCAGCCCCGGGTGCTTGGCGACGAACGCGTGGAACTGCTCGGACAGCTTGTCGAGCTCGTCCGAGCTGCGCTTCGCACCGCGCCCGCGGCCACGGCTCCGACCGAGACCGGCCAGGCTGCCCTTCGCGCCCTTGCCGAGAGCCTCGTCGATCATGTCGCGAGCGGCCGCGCGGGCGAGCTCGGTGATCTGGGCGACGAAGTCGGAAACTACTCGATTCATCTCGGTCTGGAAATCGCTCATTCGCTGTCCTTCAGGATTGAATATCTTCGAAACGCGCGCGATTCGAGCATAACGAAGATCGTTTTACAACCTACTGGGCAGGAAACGCAGCGGTCACGTCCGACAGACTCATGTAGACCACGGGACCCAGATCGGACTTCGCGAGGTGCATGTCGGCGAGCTTCAGCAGATCATTGACGCGCCGGTACTCGCCATCGGAGAAGCTCGTCGACGGGTGGAAGCCCATCACCAGCGTTGTCGGGGTCGCGAGCGGTGCACCGTCCCAGTTCGCGTCGAAGATCGCCGTCATCTCGTCCGTCGACACGTAATCGATCATCACCCCATTATCCGGAAGTTCCAGGGTCGCAACGTTTGCGCCTGGCGAGCTGGTCAGAGGATCGGTCGTGCTCGGGTAATACGGCTGACTCGTGTCGTCGATGGGAGCCCAGTGCGTCATGTTCCAGGTGTAGAGCTCTTTGCCCTCCCACTCCTCGATGTATTTCCAGTTGAGTGCAGAGGAGTCCGCGACATAGCCGTTGTCGGAGAGCGCGAGCAGCGTATTCTCGTCCGCGGTCCAGCCACCCGCCCGGAACGACGTCGGCGTCCCGAGTCCGCGCTGACCGAACAGGGTGGCCGCGTACTGGAGCAGCTGCCCCATCAGGTCGTGCCCGTACGCGGTCAGGTTGATGGTGTAGCCGCTCTCGTCCATCGTGTAGACGGTCGACTGGTCGGTCACGCAGGTCACTCCCGCGGCCTGGACGAAGTTGCACCACGGATGGATGTGCAGCCCGATCTCGTCCCCGTACGTGTCGTGGACCTCCTTGATCCACGTCGTCAGCTCGTCGCGCCGGGCGTCGGTGACCTCCGGGTCGGTGTACGTGTACGGTGCCCAGAAGTGCGTGATCACCATCGCCGGATGATCCATATGCATCTTGTTCATGTAGCCAATCGACAGCTTGCCCGGGTCCGAGAAGTCGTAATCAGTCGTCACCAGCACGTAATACGCAGCGCTGCGGTTCAGCGTGGCCTTCGCGAACGCATCATCACTGCCATTTGCCGAGAACAGCACCTCGTGCGCACCCGCCTCGAGATCCGCGATCGAGATATCGAGTGCGAAGCCGTCATCCTGCGAGATCATGCGTAGCGGTGCCATGCCCGGGATGTACGCGTCGACGAAGTCGGTCCCCGACGGGGCGGTGATGACGAACACCATCCGGTCCTCGCCGGGCGTCGCACCGTCGCCGATCAGATACCAGCTCTCGAGACCACGACTCGTGAATGCGGGATCGTTTGCAGTCGGGGCAGTCGGCCGATCGGGTTTGGGATCCGGATATCCACCGCTGCAGCCGAGCACGGAAATAGCGAGCGCGAGTGTCCAGGTCCGCATCGCGCGGGACCCTAGCATGAAGACGCAAGCGCCCGATCCGGCTATCGTTCATGCTAGTTTTCGCGCGCCATGAGGCCGATTCTATTCATGTTCGCTCTCGCCGCATGCGGTGGCGCGGTCGCCGAATCACCGCTGACGGTACAACTCGGCCTCTCTCACGATCAGACCGAGCAGGCACTCCGAAACCATCAGTTCTGCCTGAAGACCAGCTCGGCGATCGTCAAGCAGCAGCAGCGCGAGCAGCTGTATCCGCGCTGCGAGCGTACGGCCGCCGAGCACGGCGATGCGTGGGTCGTCGCGCGCTACGACGGCGACACGCTGATCGAGCTCCGCCGCTACGAGCGCTACACCGACGATAACCACGCGGTCGAGCGCTGGAACGAGCTGATCGCGGCGCGCATGAAGACGTCCCGGCCCTCCGAGCAAGCGCTCCAGCAGCTCAAGGACAAGGGCCTGCTCGAGGCCGGCACGCGCAGCGTCAAGGCATTCGAAGGTGCGCCCGGCACCGTGGTCGGCGTGTACTTGCTGGCGCCGAGCCCGCCCGATCAGGCGAACGTGCTCGAGCAGGTCACCTACGGCGCCAGGTAGGCGCCGAGTCCCGCCGTCGCCGCCGAAACGACATCGGCCCCGCCGGGGGTGGGCAGGGCCGATACTGGACGCG
>DAIRFU010000687.1:0-3817 GCA_036794935.1 Kofleriaceae bacterium
CGCACGCGGGGGCAGCGAGACGCCGGTCGGTGGCCCCTTGCTGCCGGCGCGCCGGGGCGGTGCCGGCGGCAACCGGCGCCCGCATGACGCGCACACCGCCGAGTCGTCCGCGGTCTCGGCGCTGCAGAACGGACAGAACCGCATCAGTGCGCTCGCGCCTCCGGAGCCGGGTCGGGGCGCTGGTACACGATCTCGCCAGCGACGACGGTCATCCAGACGTCGCGCTCCGTCAGCGTCTCGGGCGCGAGCGGGCCGTCGAAGATCGTGAGATCGGCGCGCGTGCCGGCGAGCGCCTCCTCGCCGACGGCATACGCGGCGCCGGTCGTGAACGCGGCGACTGCCTCGTCGAGCGTCAGCTTCTGCGCGGGATACCAGTCGCCGCGGTGGACGGCAGCCTCGAGGCCGAGCAGCGGGTCGACCTGCTCGACGGGAAAGTCCGAGCCGAACGCGAGCGGAATGTGCTGGTCGAGCATCGTGCGCCACGCGTACGCACCCAGGATGCGGGCCTTGCCGACGCGCGCCTCGGCCCACGGCATGTCGCTCGTCGCGTGCGTCGGCTGCATCGACGTGATCGCGTGCGCCTGCACCAGGCGCGGGATATCCTTCGGCGCGATCACCTGCACGTGCTCGACGCGCAGCCGGTGGTCGCCCGGATGCTTCGCCTCGGCGGCGAGGTAGGCGTCGAGGACCGCGCCGATGCCGGCGTCGCCGATCGCGTGGATCGCGGTCTGCCACCCGCCGGCGACGGCCCCCTCGACCGCGGCGGTGAGCTGCTGCGGATCGGTGACCCACAGGCCCTGGTTGCCCGGATCGTCGTCGTAGGGCTCGTAGAGTCGCGCGCCGCGCGAGCCGAGCGCGCCGTCGATGAAGAACTTCACGCCGTGCATCGAGTATGTACCGACCGCCGGCGCCGGCTTGCGCGAGCGCAGCGCGTCGGGGTGCGCCGGATCGCCGGCGAGATACGCGTGGACGCGCAAGGGCAGCCGGTGCTCCTCGGCGAGCCGGCGGTAGACCGCGTCCGTGGCGTCCTCGATGCCCATCTCGTGGACGCCGGTCAGGCCGAGCGAGGTCGCGATCGCGGCCGCCGCGAGGATGCGGCGCTCGCGCGCGGCGGCGGTCGCGGCCGGCACCTTGGCGTCGACGAGGTCGGTCGCGTTGTCGACGAGCACGCCGGTCGGCTCACCCTTGGCGTCGCGCAGGATCTTGCCGCCCGCCGGATCCGGTGTGGCCTTCGTGATGCCGGCCTCGGCGAGCGCACGGCTGTTGACCCAGATCGCGTGACCGTCGATACGGCGGAGCAGCACCGGCCGATCGCTGATCGCGGCGTCGAGGCTCGCCTTCGTCGGGAACTGCTGGCCGGGCCACAGGTTCTGATCCCAGCCGCGGCCGATCAGCCACTCGGTCGCCGGCCGCGTCTTCGCCGCATCCGCGATCACGCGCACGACCTCTGCCTCGCTGGGCAGCTTGCGCACCGACACGTTCTCGAGATCCGTGCCGAGGCCATAGAGGTGACAGTGCGCGTCGGTGAGGCCGATGACCACGCTCTTGCCGGCGAGGTCGAGGACGCGCCTGCTCGATGCGGCGAGCTGCTCGGCATCGCGGTCGTAGGCGACGATCTCGCCACCGCGCACCGCGAGCGCGGTCCGGTGGCCGCCGGGCGCGAACACGTCGGCGTGGAGGAGCACGAGGTCAGCGCGCGGGGCCGCCGCGCCGGACTGGACCGCGCGCGTCCCGCTGCTGCAGCCCACCGCGCTAATCAGTAAGGCCGATCGCCAGATAGACTTGGTAGTCACGGGCTTCGAGACCATACCCAAAATCGAGGCCGAGCAGTGGCAGCACGATCTGTCGCAGGTAGAAACGCGTACCGACACCCACGGAATTCTTGAATCCGTCGAGCCCGCGCACCTGCGAGCCCGGCAGGTAGTCGCGTCCCGCCGCCATCTCGTCGGTGCGCGAGAACGTCGTGTACGCGCTGTCCCAGAACGTGAGGCCGCGCACCGAGAATCCCTTGATCGTGAAGATCGGGACCGAGTACTCGACATTCGCGAGCACGCGCAGGTTGCCGCGGAACTCGTTGTTGATCCAGCCACGCATCGACGTGCCGCCCGTCGTGAGCTCCTGCTGGAACGGCAGGTCGTGGCCGTAGTTGAAAAGGCCCTTCAGCACCAGATTGTGACGCTCGAGCACCTGGTACGCCTTGAACGCGCTGAAGCTCGCCAGCCAGTAGTCGAAGTCCGAGCCCAGCGACGTCAGTGCCTGCTCGAACGTGAACGTGTACTTCTTGCCGGTCTGCACGCCGTACCAGTTCGCGCGGCGATCGATCGTGAAGCTCACCTCGTTCGAGATGTCGGCGCCCTCCTTGCCGGGCAAGGGTGGGTTCAGCGGATCGCCGCCGGGCTCGATGTCGTCGATCGTCGCGCCGTCGGCGATCTTCACGCTCGCGTAGTGGACGCTCGCGCCGCGCAGCCGGGCGTCGATCTTGACGCCGCGCCACAGCTCGATGCCGAGCCTGGCGCCGAAGTTCAGGTAGTGGATGCGCGACTCGCGGACCGGCCGCACGTCGCCCGGATCGATCAGGTACGTGGTCGGCGCGGTGTACTCGATGTTGCGCGCGCTCTTCAGATACGTGTCGAGCTGCGCGTAGAAGCGCGTGCCGCCGAGCGAAGGAATCACCCACGCGCCGATGAAGAACGAGTCGCCGGTCGCGATCTGGCCGTAGAGGAGCAGCTTCTGGTTCTGACCGAACAGGTTGTTCTCGCCAAAGCCGATGCCGCCGCCGACGTTCGTCGGCTGGTTGTAGAACGCCGGCGCGATCACCCACGAGTGCTTGTCCTTCGCGAGGATGTGGACGGCGACGCCGTCGAGCACGCGCGTCCAGTAGACCTCGACATCCTTGAACAGGCCGCTCGAGACCAGGCGCGACTTGACGACGCCGACCATGTCGGAGCTCCAGTCGTCGCCGACCTCGATACCGGCGATCAGCTCGACGGTATCGGCGGTCGTCTTCGTGTTGTCCTCGACGACGATCTTGCGGATCGTCGCGGTCCCGACGAGATCGCTCAGCACCGGCAGCGACTCGGGCATCGGATCCGGCTCGGGGGCGGGCGGTGGCGCCGGCGCCGGTGCGGCTGTCCCCGCCGGCGCGTTCGGCACCGGCACCGCCGGCTTCGGCGTCGTCGCGGGCGGCGTCCGTGCCGGCGTGGCGGGCTTCGCGGCCGGGGCTGGCGTGCCGTTCTTTGCCGGCGACGCCGGGGCCGGTTTCGGTGCGGGCGGCTGCGGATTTTGCGCGGGTGACCGCGGTGGCGCCGGCGCCGGTTGCTGCGGGCTCGCTGCCGGTGGCTGCGGGCTCGGTGCAGGTGGCTGCGGGCTCGGCGCCGGTTCGGCCGGAGGCGGCGGCGGTGGATCGGGCTGGACCGGCACCGGATGCGGCTGCTGCTCGTCGGGACGAACCGGCACCGGGTACGGCTTCGGCTCGTCGGGAGAGACGGGCACCGGGTACGGCGTCTGCGCGCGTGCCGCACCGATGGTGCCGGCGGTGATCAGTACCGCGATCGCGACCCGTCGCACCGCCCGAGTATTGCACACAGTCGGCTCCGCAAGCTGCGCCGACGAATGGGTGCCCGTGTTAACAACGCACCATGAACCCCGCCGAAGTTGCCACTGCGCTGTTGATCGAGCGCACACTCCAGGACAGTCCGGCCTATCGCAAGATCGACGACCAACTCTACGTCATCAAGCAGGGTTCTGCCTACGTGATGATCAGCGTGGTTCCGTGGGGTGAGAACAAGGCAATGGTGCGCTGCACGTCACAGCTCGT
>DAIRFU010000113.1:0-13662 GCA_036794935.1 Kofleriaceae bacterium
ACTGACTGGCTGCGCAGCACCTGGACGGCTTTTTCGCGAAACTCGTCCGGATCGGGCGTGACGTCGCCGATCTCGGTGACCAGCCGCGCCGAGTGCGAGAGCGCGTCGAGCGCGACGGCCGGCACCGCATCGAGGCCGGCGTCGTGGATCGTGCCGTACAGCCAGATCGCCGGGCCGCCCTTCGATGCGTGCCACAAGAACGGCGCGCCTTGCGTCGCGACCGGCGCGGCCGGGCACGGCGGCCGGGGCGCGGCACACGCGGCGAGTAGCGCGAGCAGCAGGATCGGGCGCACCGCCGAAGGTTAGTTCGTCACGCCGAGCGCGTCTTCCCAGCGTGCCGAGAACAGCAGGTAGTCGGCGAAGTCGAACGGATGCTCGGCGAGTGCCGCCTTCTGATCCTCGCGCAGCGTCGAGATGAAGCGCTGGTTTGCCTGATCGATCGTGTCGAGCACGTCGCGGGCGAGCGTGACGCCGGTCATCGGCTTGAAGTTCGCCGGCATCAGGTCGCCGTTCATCAGCGAGCCCATCACCTTGTCCTGGATCGCGGTGGCGGCCTGCTGCACCGCCGTGTCGAGCTGCGCGCGCTGCTGGCTGTCGAGGTGCGCGACCTTCGCGAAGTCGTCACGGCCACGTGCCACGCGAGCCCGCTGCGGCGCGATCGCGGCCTGCGCGATCGGCACCATGCGGTCGCGATAGTCGAGCAGGTTCTCGCCCGGGTGCGGCGCGAACCACATCGCCCATGCCGGGACCTTGAAGCCGTTGATCGACAGCCCGCCGGAGTCATCCGCCGCGGCCGTGGGTTCCGCCTCGGCCACGACGTCGCCCGAAGGGCGATCGCTCGACCAGCTCGATGCATGCGCGCGTGGCAGCGCGGGCGCACACTCGGTGCTCGCCGCCTCGTCGGGTGCGGATGCATCGCGACCGCAGCCGCGCCACGCCTGATACATGCACACGACCGCGAGCACGATGGCGAGGCCGCGCCAGCTCATCGCGCCCCCGGTGCGGGCACGGCTGGCGGGCTCGGTTGCGCGGGCGCCGCGGCAGGTGGCGCAGTGGCCGGCGCCTGCCCCGGTTGCGGCTGCGCAGGGGAGGTCGGACCGGCCGGCGCCTGCGCGGGGGGTGGCTGACCGGCCGGTGGCTGGCCGGGCGCCGGAGCCGTGGGCTGCGCGGCCGGCGCCGTCATCGGTGCCGCGGCCGGCTGTGCGGCCTTGTGGCCGCCGAACCGGTACGCGATGCCGACGCGCATCTGCCAGGTGGTGATCGGGCCACCGAGCTCGTCGGCGCTCATGATGTCGAGCGAGAACGGGCGGCCCCAGACCTTCCAGGACTCGTTGATGCTGTAGTCGACCGTGCCCTCGATCCGGAAGGTCGTCGCGGTCACGTCCATGAACGCGGGCTCGTCGAAGTTGACGAGCGTCGTCCCGATGCCGGCGCGTCCGCCAATCTGCAGCTTGTTGCGCACCTCACCGGCGAAGCTGCCCGACAGCAGGAACGTGCCGTGCGACGCATCCGCGTTGCCGTAGCTATCGAAGTCGAGCCAGATGCCTGCGTGGCCGAACATGTAGCCGGCCGACAGCGTCGGTCCGCCGAGCACGCCCACCTGATCGGGACGCCGGTTGAGCGGCACCGCCATGCCGGCGAGCACGCCCAGCTCGAAGTGTCGAGTGCTCGGCGAGCTCGCGGCCTCGGGCTGCGCGTCGGGATAGGGTTGCTGCGGATAGCCCTGCGGGGGTGGGTAGCCTTGCGGCGGGTAGCCTTGCGGATAGCCCTGCTGCGGGTAGCCCTGCTGCGGGTAGCCCTGCTGCGGGTAGCCTTGCTGCGGGTAGCCCTGCTGCGGGTAGCCCTGCTGCGGGTAGCCCTGCTGCGGAGCGCCCTGCTGCGGAGCGCCCTGCTGCGGAGCGCCCTGCTGCTGCGGCGCCGGTTGCTGCGGCGCCGGTTGCTGCGGCGCTGGTTGTTGCGGCGCCGGTTGCTGCGGCTGCGGCTTCGGCTTCGGCGCCTGCGCGTGCGCGATCTCGCCCGTCCCGGCGACGAGCCACAGCATGCTCGCGGCGGCGACCGCCTGCGCGATCCGTCGCCGCGTCGCGACGAACGACAGTGCGAGCGCGGCGAGCACGCAGATCGAGAAGATCTGCCCGCTCGACAGCCCGCCGTAGATGCCGCGGCCGAGGTCGGCGCGAAACGTCTCGATGATGATGCGGCCGATCGCGTACGTCGCGACACCTACGAGCGCGACCCGTCCCTGCCGCGCGCGCACCCACGGCCGCCGCGCGGCGAGGAGCGTCACCGCGATGATGACGAGGCCGAGCATCGCCTCGTAGAGCTGCGTCGGGTGCACCGGCAACGACTCGGCGCGGCTCGCCGGCACCAGGCCGTTGTGCACGTGGTCGTGCCACGCCGGGCTGCCGGTCGGAAACCGCACCGCCCACGGCAGCGACGTCACCTTGCCGTAGTCGCAGCCGCCGAGGAAGCAGCCGAGGCGCGCGAACACGAGCGCGAGGCCGAGCGGCGCCGCGGCCAGATCGGCGAACCGGCCGGGCGCGATCCGATGATCGCGGCAGACGACGACCACCGCGATGAACCCGGCGAGGTAGCCCCAGAACGAGGTCATGCCGGACCAGCGCAGCTTGACGTGCCCGGTCGCCAGCTTCTGCTGGACCGCGTCGATGAACATCGGCATCACGATGCCGGCGATCACCGCGGCGACGTACCCCCACAGGATGACGCTCGCGATCGCGTGGGACTCGATGCGGGCACGGCGGCCGACCACGATCATCACGAGCAGCGTGATCAAGCCGGCGAACCCGACACAGGTGAACCAGCTCGGGGCGAGCACCTCGGCGAGGTGCCACGGCAAGAACCCATCGAGCCACTGCACGACGACCGGCCTCATCGCACCACCTCGTCGTCCGCACGTTCTTCATCACGGGCGCCGACGTCATCGCCGCCACCGGTCCCAGCCCCGGCCTCGCCACCGCGAGCCTTCGCTCGCCGGCGGCCGCGCCGCCTGATGAACGCCGCGAACGGGATCGGCAGCCCACCCCACATCAGCGAGAGCGCGAGTGCGAACCCGGCACTCGGCGTCGGCTTCGCGACCTGGCAGCTATTGCCGCCACCGCCACCGCCGCAGTCACCGCCACCCCCACCGCCACAGTCGCCGCCGCCACCGCAGTCGCCGCCACCACCGCAGTCGCCGCCACCGCAGTCGCCGCCGCCGCTGCCGCAGTCACCACCGCCGCAGTCGCCGCCACCGCAGTCGCCGCCGCCGCAGTCACCGCCGCTGCTGCTGCTGCTATCACCACCGCCGCAGCTGCCACCACTGTCGCCGCCGCCGCCGCCGCTGTCGCCGCCGCAGCTGCCACCGCTGTCGCCGCCTCCCCCTCCGCCCCCGCTATCCGACGAGCACGAGTCGCAGTTGTCGCCGCAGCCGCTCTGGCTGTTCGAATCCGAGCACGTGCTGTCGCAGGAGAACGAGTTGTTGCAGCTCGGGCCCTCGCAGTTGCAGCTCGGCGAGCTCTCGCAGTTGTTGCTGCTCGTCGTGTTGCTGTCGCTGCACGAATCGCCACAGCTGACGTTCGGGTCGCGCGGCGGCGAGGTTGGTGTCGACGTGCCGCCGTCGACGATGCCGGGGAACGGATCGTCCGGCGCGCCGTAGATGTCGGCGAGACAGCCATCCAGGCCGCTCGCGCACGTGGTGTCATCGAGGAAGCTCGCGTTCGCCTCGAGCTGACCGAGGTCGCTCGCCGCGTCGTCGTCTCGCGCGCAGCCCGACACGGCGTCCGCGGCGCACTCGTTGACCGACGTGATCGCGAGCGACAGGTTGATGCAGAGCAGGAAGTAGCCGCGTCCGTCGTTCGCGCCGAGCGTCGTGCACTCCACGCTCCCGTCGACGTTGCTCGTCACCGGAGCACAGTTGTTCACTGCCAGGCAGCTCTCGCAACGCAGCCGCTGCGCGTACGCGCACTCGGCGATCGAGCCATAGAAGCTGTACGGGTTGCCTGCCGCGAGGGTGCTCGGTGGCACGACCGGCCTCGGGTCGCTCGCGTGCGGGCTCACCGTGGTCGTGCGCGCCGTCGTGGTCGTGACGAACGCGGGATCGAGGGCCGCGACGAGGACCGGGTTGACGAGCAGCCGCGCCGGCGGGCCGGTGACGTAGCTCGCGATCGCGGGCAGCCGGGGTGCGGGGACGACCGCGAGCACGTCGCCGGTGTGGCCGGCGTCGCTCGCGAGCCCGGCGAGGACGCCGATCGCCTCGGGCGCCAGCGCGCCCCACGCCTCGGTGTCGAGCGCGAGCACCGGAGGCTGCCCGCCGCCGGTGGCGGCCACGGCGCTGGGAGCCGCTCGCTCGACGAGCCGGCTGGCATCGAGCTCGACCCGCACCAGTGCGAGCGCGCGGTCACCGTTGGCGAATCGTCGATCATCGATCCGCTCGAGCACGCCTCTCACGCGCTCGTCGATCGACGTACCGCGGACGAGCTCGATCGGGATGGGCTCGCCCTTGTCGGCGAGCGCGTCGACGAGCACCGCGCGCGCCGATGCGCGCTGGTCCGCGTCCCAGCTGCCGGCGACCTCCGGCGCGACGCCGAGCAAGTCGCGCAGCTCGAGCTGGCCTGGATCGACGCTGGTATCTCCGGTTCCGCATGCGCTCGCGCATAACAACGCGAACGCCACGACGTGGCGTACTGTCCCCCGCATACAATCCATCGTACACGGCGCGGGAGCCAGCGCGAGTAAGCGGCACGTGAGTCGCCGACCTTTGCCGCGACCGTGAGAGGCCTAACGCTCGAAGTGGGACGAGATACGGGCCGCCGCCTGGCGTGTGCTCTGCTGGGTTCGCCCCGTACACTACACGCAGACGCGATGCTCCTGAACCTCGATGCCGGCGAGCGCGACGACGAGCCCGACGAGCTGTGGGCGACGAGTGACGTGCTCGCGATCGCGTGCGGCGGTCATGCCGGCGACGAGCGCTCGATGGCGCGCGCGGTCGCGTACTGCGTGGCTCGCCAGCGGCCCGCGATCGGTGCCCACCCCTCGTATCCGGATCGCGAGGGGTTCGGGCGCCGCACGATCGCGATCGACACCGAGGCGCTGCGCGAGAGTGTCGTCGCGCAGTGTGCTGCGCTCGCGACCGTCGCCGCCGCCCACGGCGCTCGCGTGCGCTACGTCAAGCCACACGGCGCGCTGTATCACGATGCCGCACGTGACCTCGCGGCCGCCTCGGCGGTGCTGATCGGTGCGCGCACCGCGCTCGGCCCCGACATCACGGTGATCGGGCCGGCGCGTGGCGTCCTCCACGATGCCGCCCGCGACCTGGCGCTCGCCTACCTGCGCGAGGGCTTCGCCGACCGCGCGACGCGGCCCGACGGCTCGCTCGTACCGCGCTCCGAGCCCGGCGCGCTGATCGGAGATCCAGCCGCGGCAGCCATGCGCGCGCGCCAGCTCGCCGGCGAGGTCGACACGATCTGCGTGCACGGTGACACGCCGGGGGCGCTCGCGATCGCGCGTGCGGTGCGGGCAGCCCTCGACGAGCTCGCGGGTGGCGGCGGCGGCTCCGGACGTGCGGGGGCGGCGCGACATGGCTGACTGGGTCCGGCTCGGCGATCGCGCGATCCGCTTCGCACGGCCTTTGGTCCCGGCGCGCGCGCTCGTCCATGCCGTGCGCGCGTGGCCCGGCGTGATCGACGTGGTCGTCGCGCGGCACGACGTGGCCGCGTACTTCGCCGCCGAGCCGCAAGTCGATCCCGATCGCATCACCGCCCTGGCCGAGCTGCGCGACGAGGACGAGCCGGCCCGCGAGATCACGCTGCGCGCCGTCTACGATGGGCCCGATCTCGATGCCGTCGCGCGCGCCGCGCAGCTGTCGGTGAACGAGGTGTGCCGGCTCCATGCCGAGGCCGTCTACACCGTCGACACGCTCGGGTTCGCGCCGGGCTTCGCGTACCTCACCGGGCTCGCCGCACCGCTGCGGCTGCCGCGCCGCGCGACGCCCCGGCCGCGCGTGCCCGCCGGCTCGCTCGCGATCGCAGACGCCTTCACCGCGGTGTATCCATTCGACTCGCCGGGTGGCTGGCACCTGATCGGTCGCGTCGTCGACGCGCGCATGTTCGACGCGCGCGGTGCGCTGCTGCAGCTCGGCGATCACGTGCGGTTCTCGCCATGAGCCTCGTGGTCGCGCACGTGCTCGGGCTGTGCACCGTCCAGGACCTCGGGCGCCGTGGCCACATGCACGAGGCAGTGCCGCCGGGCGGCGCGCTCGTTCCCGAGCTGCTCGCGGCTGCGAACCGCGCCGCCGATAACCCGGACGACGCGCCGGCGATCGAGGTGCTCGGCCGCCTGGTCGTGCGCGCGACCGCGCCGATCACCGTCGCCACCGCTCGCGGCGCCCGCCAGTCCCTCGCGGCCGGCGAGGAGCTCGTCGTCACGAGCGAGCCGCTGCGCTGCACGTACCTCGCGCTTCGCGGCGGCGTCGCGGCGTCCGACGTCCTCGATGGGCGCGGCACGCTGCTGTGTGCCGGGCTCGGCGCGCCCCTGCGCACCGGCGATGCGCTGGCCTGTGCAATCGCGCCCGAGCGCGCCGTCCCCACCGTCTTCGCGCCCGCCGAGGTGATCCGCATCGTGCCGGGTCCCGATCTCGACGCGTTCGCACCGGACGCGCTCGCCGCGCTGACCGCGGCGCCGTACCGGATCCTGCCGACCAGTGATCGGGTGGGCACGCGCCTCGCGGGTGCCGCGCTGCCGCGACTCGCCGGTTACCACGAGCGATCGCGGCCGATGGTGCGAGGTGCGATCGAGGTGCCGCGCGATGGCCAGCCGATCGTGCTCGGCCCCGAGCACCCGACGACCGGTGGCTACCCGATCCTCGCGGTGATCGCGCACGCCGACCTCGGACGCTTCCACGCGATCCGGCTCGGCGGCGCCGTTCGCTTCGGCTGAGCCCGCGCCTCAGAGACCGGCGTCGTGGGCGCGCGGCGCGGCATGGATCTCGGCGACGACCGCGAAGTGATCGGACGGCCACACACCGTCGACGGGAGAGTCGAGCGCGACGCGCGCGGACAGCGGCTCGCCGCACAGGTGGCGGCCCGGGCCGCGCACGTACACGTAGTCGATCCGCCGCGACGGCTCGCGCGAGCGCAGCGCGTACGGGTTCGCGCGATCGTAGGTGAAGCCGGGGCCCGCGGCCCGCGTCGCGCTCCAGCAGTCGGCGAAGTAGACGGACGTGCCGCCGAGCGGCGTGAGGCCGCGCAAGAAGCGCATCTCGTCGGAGTCCGGGTCGGCGTTGAAGTCGCCCATCAACACGGGTGGCGGGCCATCGGTCGGCGCGAGCGTGGCGACGTGCTCGGTGAGCGCGCGCACCTGCTCGCAGCGCGCGTGGCCGAGGTGGTGCTGGAACGTCAGGTGGGTGACGAACACCGGCATCGGCCCGTGCGGCAGGTCCACGCGCGCGAACGCGACGGTGCGAGTGTCGAGGCCCGCGGGCGCGGGCAGCGGCAGCGTCGCGGTCTCGGTGAGCGGATGCTTCGAGACGATCGCGTTGCCGTACGTGAGGCCGCCGCCGATGTGCCACGCCGGTGCGTAGTGGACGTGCCAGCCGGTGCCCGCCGCGATCTCGTCGGCCTGACTCGGCATCCCTGGAAAGCCGAGCACCTCCTGCAGACCGATCACGTCGGCGTCGAGGGCGCGCAGGCCGTCGCGGATCAGCGGCAGGCGCTGCGCCCACGGGCCCTGCCGGTTCCAGATGTTGAGGGTGACGACGCGCCAGGTATCCACGCCGCTACATTACAGAATGATCACGTCGTTGATCGGCAGCACGCCCTCCCCCGCCGGATAGCCGTAGCTGACCCAGCCCGTCATCGTGTCCTCGCTGCCCCAGCCCCACACCCAGACGCCGAACGGCGCCTCGCTGTCCATCACGTTGATGCCGTTGTTGCAGCCGGCCTGGCCGGCGAAGTGATCGACGAGCTTGACGTACGTGATCTCGTAGGCGCCGTCGGTGCCGACCGGCTGCCAGCCGCCGACCGTGCCGAGGCACTCGAGCGTCACGTCGTGGAACGCGCCGTCCTGCTCTTGCCGCACGACGGTGAGCACGGTGAACGGATACGTCGGATCGGCGAAGAACACGTAGTGGCTCATGTACTGCTGCGGCGGCACCATGCGGACGAAGTCGGCGTCGCCCCAGCCACCCTCACCCTGCTCGCCGGCACCGCTCATGTACGTGAACATCAGGAACGGGTGATCGGAGCCCTGGCTACGCACGGTGAACGGTGTCGCGCTGCGGATCTCGACGAACTGGCCGAGGCCGATCGTGCCCGGACCGATGCCCGGCGGATCGTAGGTGAGCTCGGTGCCGTCGACGGCGCCGAAGATGCGATAGATGCGCTCCTCGCTCTGCGGCTTGCGATCACCGTGCGGCGCCGCGACGTACTCGTAACCGAGCGCGCGCACCGGCGCGATCATCTGCTCGCCGTGATCGCCGCAGCAGCGGTCGATCGACATGATCTGGTGGCCGCCGAACACGCCGACCGGCTTGTCCGACGTGATCGGGCTGCCCGACAGCGGCGCCGCCTGCGTGACCTGCGCGTACTCGCCCTTGTTCAGGGTGATCTGCCACGGCTGGTTCGCGGTGCCCGCGGGGAGACCGCCACCGCCGATGACGTCGGACTTCGGCCGCATGGTCACCGTGGTGCCGTCCTCCATCGCGACGATGTTCAGCGATGGGCCCTGCGCGATCGGGATCGGCGGCGCCTCGGTGTCGTACGCGGTGACCGCGACGTAGTTGTCCGACCACGCGCTCGTCGGCAGCAGCAGCGACGCGCCGGTCGCGGCCGCCTTGCCACCGCCGTACGGCAGCATCTGGTACGCCACGACCGGCATGTCGGTCGAGATGTGGAACGCCTTGCCGATACCGTTGCCGGAGATCTGCGCCTCGGTACCGATCGCCGCCGGCACCGGGCAGCTGACGTTCGGCATCAGCGGGCCGCCGGCCGGCGCATACGCGAGGAACACGATCGCGACCTGGCCCGGGGCGAGCCCGACGCCCGGATCGTACGGCGCGTACGTCAGCGTCTGGCCCTGCCCCTGCGGGATCTTCGCGAAGGTCGCGAGATCGACGAACGAGCCGTTCCAGTCGATGTTCATGTGCGCCTGACCCAGCGACGTGTTCGCGACGAACACGGTGTAGCAGGCGTCCTGCGGCGGTCCTGCCGCGGCGTCCATGTCGACGCCGTAGTAGTCGCAGCCGATCGACGCGTGGTTCTGCTCGGCGGCCTCGCACGCCTGCATGCACGCGCCGTTCGAGCAGCCCTGCTCGGCCGGGCACGCGGTCACGTTGCCGTCGCAGTCGACGACGGACATGTTGTCCTCGGAGCAGCGCGGGCAGCTCGCGCCGTCGTCGCCGCCATCGTCATCGCCGGCGCCACCATTGCGACCGCCCGGACCGCACGCCGCCATCACTACACACGCGACCAAGAACATCTGCTTCATTGTCCTCTCCCGCGCGCACCCTACACAGCACCGCGCGAGCACCGGTAGCGAAAAGCGAGCGGCATTCTCGACGACAAATCGCGCTGTGCGGCGGCGTGCACATCGCGCGCAACCCACCTCGCACCACGTGCACGAGTCAGCGCGGAAGAACGGGCAGCGACACGATCGCGAGCGCGCGGTCGACGTCGATCACGCCGAGCGCGTACAGATCGGCGCGGTGATCGACCGACTCGGCCTTCGCCTGCTCGGGCGCCCTGTACTGCGGCGCGCCGACGATCATTCCCGAGGCGGTCCACCGGCCACCGGCGACCGACTCGTCGGGCGCGCGCAGCACGGCGATGCCGAACTCGACGATCCGCGCGAGCTCGCCGCCATCGTCCGCGCGCGTGATGATCACGTTGTCGGGCTCGAGATCGCGGTGCACGAGGCCGACTTCATGCGCGTGATCGAGCCCGCGCAGCAGCTGACATAGCAGGTGCACCGCGTGCGCCGCCGGCGGCGTGCGCCTCGCGGCGAAACCGCTCGAGCAACATCGGCTCGTCGGCGAGGACCACCCGACCGATCAGCGAGGGGGCCGGCACCCGCCGATTGTATCGGCAGCACCGTCGGGAGTGCAGCTAAGTCGGGCTACAGTGCGGGTTGTTGTCATGGCGAACGTGAATGCCGATCTCGATGTCCAGCGATTTGGCTATGCCGGCGACGGCCAGGGCCGACGCCTGCTGTTTCCCAGCGCGCAGACCCACAAGATCGAAGGCCGCGCCGGCCAGACCACCTACGGCGCCGCCGATTGCTCCTTCGAGGGGCTCGAAGGTCGCCTCGATACGCTGCGCTGGCAGGCCGAGTCGGCCTCGGTCGGCAGCGCGTGGCTGCGCGATGACGCCGGCCGGTTCGACGTCAACGTGCAGCGAGCCGAGCTGCCCCACGGCATCCGCCTGGTCCGCGCGGCCGACGCGAACATCGAGCTGCTCGCGCCCCACGTCACGTTCTCCGAGCTGCGACTGACCGTGAAGGGCCCGTTCGAGCGCAAGGGGCCGCCCGTACCGGTCCCCGCCGCGGCCGCGCTCCAGGACAAGCTGCGCTTCCTCGATAGCCTGTCGGGCCGCATCTACACGACGCTGAAGGTCCAGCTCGATCTTCCGGTGCTCGGCGTGCGCACCCTCGATCAGCAGCTCCGCGTGCCGATCCAGGAGGGCAGCCTCGACTACCGCGCGCTCGACGACAGCCTCGACTGGCTCGAGGGCACGTTCCTCGACATCAAGCACGAGGACCAGCGACTCAAGGTACAGTGGAAGGTGCCGATCTTCGGCAGCGGCCACGATCTGATCTCGTGGGCGCTCGACACCGATGCCTCGACGCTCGCCTCGTTCGGCCGCGTCCCGGTGCGCTCGCTCGCCGACTTCCGGTTGCCCGGCAGCAACAAGCCGCCCACCGAGTCCGAGGTCGGCCGCCGGCGCGGCGTGCTCAAGGCGTTCGCGCTCGACAAGATCGAGGTCGCGCTCTCGCTGCTCGCGCCCCGCCACCTCGAGGTCGGCGGCGGCACGATCATGTTCGGCGGCGAGGATCAGCCCGGTATGGTCGATCTCAAGGTCTCCGGCGCGATCCGCGACCGCGGCCCGGGCGCGCTGGCCGGCGCGATCGGCAGCGTCGACACCACGATCCTGGATCTCCACATGGGCCCGGTCGTGCTCAGCGCGGACCGGCTGCACTTCGACGGCGTCGACCAGCTCGAGGTCACGTTCGACGGCTTCCGGCCGACCTCCGTCGCCGTCGTCGTCCACCGGGTGACCGCGACGAACCTGTCGGTCAAGATCGGCAAGCCGAAGCAGCCGGCTACGCCCGAGCCGTCGGCCCGATCATCGTCGCCGGGTCTACCCAGCGATCGAAGTCCTCCGCGCTGACGAGCCCGAGCGCGGTCGCCGCCTCGCGCAGCGTCGTGCCGTCCGCGTGCGCCTTCTTCGCGACCTTCGCCGCGGCGTCGTAGCCGATGTGCGGCGCGAGCGCGGTGACCAGCATCAGGCTGTTCGCGACCTTGCGCGCGATCTCGGCGCGATTCGGCTCGATCCCGCGCGCGAGGTGCTCCTCGAACGACTCGCAGACGTCCGCGAGCAGCCGGATCGACTGCAGCGTCGCGTGCGCGATCAGCGGCTTGAACACGTTGAGCTCGAAGTTGCCGCTCGCACCGGCGATGCCGATCGCGACGTCATTGCCGAGCACCTGCGCGCAGACCATCGTCATCGCCTCGCACTGGGTCGGGTTGACCTTGCCCGGCATGATCGAGCTGCCCGGCTCGTTCGCGGGGATCGTCAGCTCGCCGATGCCGGAGCGCGGCCCGCTCGCCAGCCAGCGGATGTCGTTCGCGATCTTCATCAGGCTGCACGCGAGCGTCTTGAGCGTGCCGTGCAGGTCGAGCAGCGCGTCGTGCGAGGCCAGCGCCTGGAACTTGTTCGGCGCGGTGACGAACGGCCGGCCGGTGAGCAACGCGAGCTGCTGCGCGACACGCGTCGCGTACTCGGGATGCGTGTTGAGCCCGGTGCCGACGGCCGTGCCACCGAGCGCGAGCTCGTGCAC
Organism: Kofleriaceae bacterium; assembly: GCA_036794935.1. GTDB lineage: Bacteria > Myxococcota_A > Polyangia > Haliangiales > Haliangiaceae > JABFXX01. Next base: position 12,046 of record DAIRFU010000113.1, read on the forward strand.
CGCCGGCAAGGCGGCGCGGATCGCGGCGAGCCCGTGATCGAGCTGCGCGACCCAGCCCGACATCTCCTGGCCGAGCGTCAGCGGTGTCGCGTCCTGCAGGTGCGTGCGGCCGATCTTGATGATGTCGGCGAAGGCGTGCGCCTTGCCATCGAGAGTCGCCCGCAGCTTCGCGAGCGATGGCAACAGGCTCTCCTCGACGGTGGCGACCGCGGCGAGGTGCATCGCGGTCGGGAACGTGTCGTTCGATGACTGCGACAGGTTGACGTGATCGTTCGGGTGTACCGGCGCCTTGCCGCCCCGCTTGCCGGTCGCGAGCTCGTTCGCGCGCGCGGCGATCACCTCGTTGACGTTCATGTTCGTCTGCGTACCGCTGCCGGTCTGCCACACCGCGAGCGGGAACTCGTCGTCGTGGTCACCGTCGAGCACCTCGTCGGCGGCCTTGACGATCAGCGCCGCGGGCTCGGCGGCGAGCAGGCCCAGGTCGCGGTTGACCAGCGCGGCTGCCTTCTTGATCGTCGCGAGCCCGTAGATCAGCTCGAGCGGCATCCGCTCGTTCCCGATCGCGAAGTTCTCGAGCGAGCGCTGCGTCTGCGCGCCCCAGTAATGATCGGCGTCGACCTCGATCGGCCCGAAGCTGTCGGTCTCGATGCGCGTGCCCATACGAGGGGCTTACCACGAGACTGCTAGATCTCGTCGTCGGCGGGCTGGCTCGGCCGCGTGCCGTGCTGGCGGATGGCCTCGGCGCGCTGGCCGGCATCCGCGAAGCTCGGATCGCGCTTGAGCACGGACTCGAAGTAGTAGAGCGCCTCGCCGAGATCGCTCAGCGCCTCGTAGGTGACTCCGATCTCGTAGTAGAGGCTCAGCCGCTCGCGCTCGCTCGCGTTCGCGTGCAGGCCCTGCTTGAACTCGTGGATCGCCTCGCTCGGGTTGTTCATCTCGCGATGACACATGCCGATCATCACGCGGCACTGGACCTCGCGACCGGGCGCGCGCAGGACCTTCTCGAACGCCTTGATCGCCTCGTCGTACAGGCCCATCTCCTTGTACGCGAGGCCGAGATCGTAGTGCGTGTCGGCGTCACCCTCGTCGACCGGCTTCTCGAGCATCACGGTCGGCTTGCGCTTGCCACCGCTGGCGCTCGGCTCCCCGTCGAGCTCCTCGAGCATGTCATCCGCCGACACCTCCTCGATCTCGTCGAGATCGAGCGCGTCGGTCCTGGTGTGCTCGATCGCCGCCTGGTGATCCACCGGCGCGTGCTGGCCAGCCGGCGGCGTGTGGAGCACGGGCTCGATGCCCTGCTCGAGCGCCTCGAGCTCGCGCAGCTTCGCGAGCAGCAGCGGGTGACTGGGGTAGCGATCGAACAGCCCCCGCAGCGAGTCGATCGCCTCGGGATACATGCCCTGGTCGGCGTAGAAGTTGACCTCCTCGAGATCGTCCTCGACGAGGCTCTCCGCACGCGAGCCGCCGACCGCCGGCGTGTCGAGATCGTCGACGAGCCCCGGGCTCATCACGGTCGGCTCGTAGCTCGGCTGTACGCTCTCGGTCGCGTACGGATCGTAGCTGCCCGAGACCGACAGCGGGTCGCCGGCCTCGTCGTACGACGCGGTCTGTCCGGCG
>DAIRFU010000688.1:0-3802 GCA_036794935.1 Kofleriaceae bacterium
GCTTGCCCGTGAGATCGATCGTCAGCATGGGGTGCGAGTCTTCCCGCGAATTGCCTACGTGCGCAAGCGTGACGCGGGACACCATCCGCTGATGCATACGCATCGCGATTAGCGGGCACCTGCCAGCAAGCGTCGGCGGTTTGCCGGCCGGCGAAGCCCGCGTCGCGAGTAGGGTTTCGCGCATGCGAGTAGCCGTCCTCGTCGCCGCGTTGACCCTCCCGCTCACCGCCGCCGCCGGCCCGTTCCACGACGTCATCAAGCAGACGGCGCCTCGACGCGCCGGGACGCAGGGGCCGCCGGCGATCGCGCATGCGTTCACCGGCGTCTCGCGCACGCTGTATCTGAACCCGTGCCTGGGGGCTGGCTGCACCGTCACGCCCGGCTTCGACGACTCGCGGACCGACAGGTCGACGATCCCGCAGAACACGACCGTGCTCACCGCGTGGCCGCACGGCGACGCCGCGTGGAACCAGCTCGTGCAGTGCGTGCGCGACATGTACGCGCCGTTCAACATCAACGTGACCGACGTCGATCCGGGCACCGCGGATCACTACGAGGTGATGATCGCGGGCAGCGCGAACGCGCTCGGCGTGCCCGGTGCCGGCGGCGTCGCGCCGTTCATCGCGTGCGACGGCGACATCCCCGAGAACGTGATCAGCTTCGTGTTCGCGGGCGACATCAACAACCAGGACTTCTTGTGCTGGGCGGCCGCGCAGGAGTCCGCGCACGTGTGGGGGCTCGATCACGAGCTCAACGCGCAGGATCCGATGACGTACCTGACGCCCCCGATCAAGAAGCCGGGCTTCCAGGACACCGCATCCCCGTGCGGCGAGGAGGAGAGCAACCCGCGCGAGTGCTACTGCGGCGGCAACAAGCAGAACAGCTATCAGTACCTGATGGACACGTTCGGCCCGGCGAACCTCGAGCCGGCCACGCTGACGATCACCGAGCCCACGGATGGCCAGTGGGTCAAGCCCGGCTTCAGTGTGCGGTTCGAGATGATGTCGCAGCTCAGCGTCACGACGGCCTCGCTGCAGGTCGACGGTGCGGCGACGCAGTCGATCGTGAAGGGCGATCCGCTCGTGTTCTCGACCGCCACCGACCTCGGCGGCGGTGATCACACGATCACCGTCGTCGCGAAGGACGCCGCAGATCGCGAGATCACCGGTCAGGTCACCGTGCACGTCACCGCGCACTGCGATGCGGCGACCGCGTGCGCGCAGGACTTCTCGTGCCTCGGCGGCTTTTGCCTGCCCGGCGCCGATGTGCCGGGCGGACTCGGCGCCGCGTGCATCGGAAACTCGGACTGCATCACCGACTCGTGCGCCAGCGACGGCACCAGCCAGCTGTGCACGGGCCCCTGCGACGACGGCACCACGTGCCCGAGTGGCTTCGCGTGCCTCTCGGCCTCGGGCGGGGCTGGCGTGTGCTGGCCCGCCGAGGACGATGGCGGCTGCTCGACGTCGGGCGGCACCTCGCCGCTGTTCGCGCTGTTCGGTCTGGGCGCTCTCGTGCTGATCGCGCGGCGCCGCAGATAGTATGTTGCCTGCGTGAATCGAATCAGGCGGACGGTGATCCGCGCCGCGATGAAGACCGATTGGGCCGTACGGCTCGCGAGCCGCGGCCGCTCGCAGGGCAACGACGAGACTCTCGATCGCCAGGTCGCGGCGGTTCTCGAGTACCAGCGGCTGGCCCGCTTACCTGCGCTCGAGACCATGGAGCCCGCCGCCGCGCGCGCGTTCGCGGAGTCGAACTTCGAGGCGAGCGAGCTCGATGCGGAAGCCATGGCCGAGGTGATCGACACCACGGTCACCCACGATCGGATCCCGGTGCGCATCTTCGTGCCGCACGACGCCGGGCCGCACTGGCTGGTGTGGTGTCACGGCGGTGGCGGCGTGATCGGCTCGATCGACGGCGCCGAGCGCGTGACGCGCTACCTCGCCGAGCACACGAAGTGCACGGTCGCCTCGGTCGGCTATCGGCTCGGCCCCGAAGACAAGCACCCGGCCGCGATCGACGATGCATGCGCGGCCTGGGAGGCGCTCGTCGCGCGCGTGCCGGCCGGCGGCCGCGTGGCGATCGGCGGCGACAGCTTCGGTGGCTTCCTCGCCGTGCACGTCGACGGCGATGCACGCAGGCGCGGCATCCGCGCCCCCGATCTGCAGGTGCTGGTCTATCCGGTGCTCGACCTCACGCTGACGTCCCCCTCGATCGACCGCTTCGCCGACGGCTACCTGTTGACCAGGCCGATGATCCACTACTTCCGCGACCAGTACCTGAACAACGCCGACGAGCAGCACACGGGCTCGCCCTGGTTCTGGCCCGCCGACGTGCTCGCCGACGCGGCCCCGGCGATCGTCGCCACCGCCGGCTTCGATCCTCTCGTCGACGAGGGCGATGCGTGGGCGGGGCGGCTGGCCACCGCCGGCGTCACGGTCCGGCACCACCGCCACGACTCGCTCGTGCACGGGTTCATCTCGCTCGCCGGCATCGTGCGCGCCGCCCGCTCGGCGCTCGACCGGATCTGCGTGGACGTCGTCGAGCTGCTCGCCTAGGTGATACGCTCGCGCCGTGCACGTGCTCATCGCGGTGGCTGACGTCGGCGCCGGCGTCCAGCTCGAGGAGGCGCTCAACCGCGCCGGCTTCGAGGCGCGCTGGGACGGCAGCCAGGCCGATGGCCCGCAGGGCGCGTCGACCCTCGAGGTCGTGCTCGTCGACGCCGATCACCTGGGCAACCGGCTGTGTGCGGTGACCGACGCGTGGCGCGATCACGCCTCGGTGCCCGGCGTCGTCGCGCTCGGCACCTCGCCCATCGCGCGCGCCCAGGCGCCCAGGGCACGCGTCACGTTACTCGCGCCGGGCGCGCAGCCCACGACGATCGCGAACGCGGTCCGTGACGCGGCCCGGCTGCGGCTCTCGACGGGGCTGCGCTGGCCGGTGCTGCGCGCCGCGCTCCAGTTGCCGCCGGCGACGAACACGCCGGAGGCCTGGCCGGCGACATTGCTCCACGCGCGCAACGCGGATCTCGAGGTCGCCCGCTCGGCGCTGCGCTGGCACGTGCAGCACTACGCGACCCCGACGGAAGTCTACGACCAGCTCCGCGAGGAGCGCATGCTCACCGTGCCCGAGCTCGAGACGTCCGCGCACGTCGACGGCACGAAGACCGTGCAGACCCTCGTCAAGGCCGGTCCGCTCGATCCGGCGGCGACCGCACGCCTGCTGTGGGCGCTCGCCTCGATGGGCGCGATCGTGCTGACGCCCGAGGTCCACGACACGGCGACGTCGCCGCGCCGCGCGCTCGCCGAGATCCGCCGCCACGTCCGCGCGCGGTCCGCGTGGATGGCGCGCGCTTCGTACTTCGACGTGCTCGAGATCTCGCCGCTCGCCGAATATCCCGAGATCGAGGCAGGCTATCGGCTCGTCGGCGCGCGCTATTCGCCGAAGGCGCTGGCGCGCTTCGATCTCGCCGAGCTGGCCCCGCTCGCGAAGCCGATCTGGGACCTCGTCGAGAAGGCGCGGATGACGCTCGTCGATCACGCCGCGCGCGGGCGCTACACCGACTGGCTGCGCGAGCACCTGAGCGAGCTCGAAACCGTGTGGGCGATCGACGAGCGCGCGCTGCACGAGGCCGCCGAGTCCTTCGTGCGTGGCCAGCAGCTCCTCGCCGCCGGCGAGGTCCACCGCGCGATGGGCGAGCTGGCGCGCGCGTGCCGCAACCACCCCGGTCATCCAGAGTACGAGGCGAACCTCGCGTGGGCGCGGTTTCGCATCCAGGTCGCCACCGGCAAGGATCAGCGCGAGA
>DAIRFU010000689.1:0-3790 GCA_036794935.1 Kofleriaceae bacterium
GCCAGCACCTCGGTCACCGCGCCCTTGGCGTCGTTCGTGCGCTCCTCGCGGATCTTCGCGCGGCGGAGCTACAGGTCGACGCGCTCGTTAGGCGACGCGGCGTCGATCACGGCATCGAACGCGTCGAGCACGCTCTTCCAGACCGGTCGCTGATCGAGCTCGCCGGCCAGCCGCTCGAGCTCGCCGAGCAGCGCGAGGTCGCGTGGCGCGGCGTGCAGTCCCTCGGTGATCACCGCGACCGCGCGCGGCTTCTCGCCGAGCTTGCGCTCGCACAGCGCGGCCAGCTCGTGCGACAGCGCGACGAAGCGATCCGGATCGGCAGCAACGCCGCCACCGGCCGCGAGCAGCCGCTTGCGCTCGTCGGCGAGCACGTCGGCGAGCTCGCGCCACAGACCATAGGCCTCGGCGGCGCGGCGGACATCGGCGAGCGTCTGCTCGTCGGGCGCCTCGTCATGCGCGCGCCGCCACCAGCGGAACGCGCTCTTCGGATCACCGAGCTTGTCGGCGGTCGCCGCCGCGATCCGCTGGACCAGGCTACGCCGCTGCTCGGCGTGGTCTGCCGTCTCGTCGGCGCCAGCCTGCGGCTCGCCGCTCGTCACCCGGCCGAGCATGCGCTCGAGCATCGCGACGTGTTCTTTCCAGCGGCCGAGCTTCGCGAGCAGGTCCGCGGCGGACGCGAGCGCCTCTTCCTGATCACCGTCGAGCTCGAGCACCCGCTTGAACGCCTGCAGCGCGCGCGTCGGGTTGCCGAGCCGGTCGCGGCAGATGAAGCCGATCTCGAGCCCGCGCGACACCTTGCGCACCGGATCGGGCGACAGGAACATCTCGCGCTCGGCGATGCGCACCGCCGACTCGAAGTCGCCGCGCGCCTCGTGCAACCGGCGCAGCGCGGTGTGCGCCTCGAGGTGATTCGGATTGATGTCGCGCAGCAGCGTCTCGAGCGCGCGGATCGCCTCGATCGGAGCGCCGAGCTTCTCCTCGAGGATCTCGGCGCGCTCCATCGCGACGGCGGCGGCGCGCTCGGTGTCGTCGGTCTCGAGCAGCGGGATCTGCCGGCCGAGGATGTCGGCGAGCTCCTTCCACTTGCCGTTCGCGCGATAGAGCCGGCCGAGCGAGTCGAGCGCACCGCGATTCTTCGGCGTCAGCTCGAGCACCCGGTGCCACGCGCGGACCGCGCGCACCGGATCGTTCAGGTGCTGGTCCATCACGACCGCGTAGCGCTCGAGCTCGAGTGCACGCAGCGCGGCCTCGGGCGAGCCGGGCTGCGGCAGTGGCCGGCCACCGTCGATGCGCTCGAGGATCTGCGCGAGATCGGGCCAGCGCTGGGCGCGCTCGTAGAGGCCGGCGAGCGCGGCGAGCGCGTCGGGATCCGACGGCGACGCGCGCAGCGTCAGCTCCCAGCGCTCGAGCGCGGTGACATCGTCCTCGCGCGCGCTCGCGAGCTTGGCGAGCCGCTTGAGTAGCTTCGCGCGCTCGCCCGGGCTCGCCGACGCGGCCGCGTGGTACTCGAGCGTCTGCTCGAGGCGTGGATCGTTTGCCTTCTCGAGCACGCGCTCCATGCGCTCGAGCGCGTCGCGGTCGCCGGACAGCAGCTCGAGGATCGCGCTCGACGCGTAGACGACGCCATCGACGTCGGCGAGCCGCGTCTCGTAGATCTGCGCGAGGCGGCGCAGCACGGTGAGCCGCTCGCTGCGCTTGGCGACCGGCCACTCCTTCGGCGCATCGGCCGGTTTGCCCGTGCGCCGCATCTGCTCGGCGAGGCGCGCGAGATCGAGATCGAGCTGACGGCGCAGCGTGTGCGCGAGGCCGGCGTCGTCGCCCTCCTTCTCGTAGAGCTCGACGAGCGCCTTGAGCGACTGGTCGTCTTCGGGGTTCTCCGCCACCACCTGCTCGTAGAGCTCGATCGCGCGCCGCGGCTCGAGCTGACGCTCGCGGTAGGTCTGCGCCATCTTCTTGAGCGACTGCATGCGCGAGATCGGGTCCATCGCGGACGCGACCTCGTGCTCGAGGCTCTGCACGAGCTGCTCCCACATCTTCGAGCGCGCGGACAGCCGGCGAAGCGCCTCGGCGACCTTCGGCGAGCCCGGCTCGAGCTCGTCGATGCGCTGCCAGGCCTCGATCGCGCGGGGGATGTCGCCCATGCGCAGCTCGGCGAGCTGGGCGATCTCCTCGAGCCGCCGCACCTGCTCGTCGGCCGGCGCACCGGCCTCGCGCGCGTTGTCGAGCGCGAACTCGTAGAGATCGATGAGGCCGCGCCAGTCGCGGCGCTCGCGGAAGTGATCGACGTAGCGTGCGAGCGCCTCCTCGTGCGTCGGATCGACACCGAGTGCGTGGTGCAAGAGCTCCGCCGCGCGGTCCCGGTCGCCGAGGTGCTCGCGCGCGATCGTCGCCAGCTCGAGCAGCTCGCCGACCAGCAACTCGGCCGGCGTGTTCGGGTCCTGGCCGAGTGCGTTGAGCTCGGCCTCCATCAGCTGCGACAGCTTCTCCCACTGCTGATCCTCGCGGAGCAGCTCCTTGAGCTCGCGCGTCGTCTTGCTGCCCGGCTGCTCGTACGCGAGCAGCTCCGACAGCACCTCGATCAGCGCGTCGCGGTTCGGTAGCTGGTGGCGATAGAGCGCGGCGCGCCGGCGCAGCACCTCCATGCGCTCGGCCGGCTCGGTGACCACCATGCTGCGGTGGCGCAGGATGCGATCGAGCTCGTCCCACTGCGAGGTCTCGGACAGCGCGCTCTCGAGTGCGTGCGCCGAGCCCTTCGCCGCTGGATCGACACCGACGGCGCGGCGCAGGTAGTTGATGCCGGTCTGATCGTCGCGCGTCGCCATGCGCTTGCGGCCGAGCTCGACGAACAGCTCGCCGGCCTTGTGGCGCCACGGGCTCGGATCGTCGCCGCCGCGGAAGCTCGGATCCGCGTAGACCTCGGCGAGCGTCTCGGCGATCTCGACCGACTGCGCGTCCAGCCGTGCGGCCTCCTCGAGGTGGTTCGCGGCACCCTCGAGATCCTTGCCGCGCCTCGCGAGCTTGCCGAGCTCGAGCCGGATCTGCGCGCGGCGCGCCTCGTGGCCGCGCTGGCCGAGCACCTCGAGCTCCGCCATGTACAGCTTGCTGACCATCGCGTCGTCGCCGAGCGAGCCGTACAGCGTGCGCGCGGCCTCCAGCGACTCGGTGCGCTGCGGCTCGAGCTTCCACGCCTGCTGGTAGTGCCACAGCGCGCGATCGACGCGGCCGAGGAAGTCGTTCCACAGCACCGCCGCCCGCCGATGATGCGCGGCGCGCCGCGCGATCAGCTCGGGCTTCTTGCGATCGGCGCCACGCTTCGCGAGCTCGGTCAGCTCGGTCTCGATGATCTCGGCCGCCGCCGCCGGATCGTAGGGCTCGACGATCTCGATCAGCCGATCGGCGGCGCGCTCGTTCGTCGGATCGAGATCGAGTGCCGTGCGCAGGTACTCGATCGCGGTCGCGGTCTCGCCGAGCACCACCATCGCCTCGCCGGCCTCGGACCACGCGTCGGCGGCGCGGTGCGGATCGCGCTCGTGATGCGCCCATGTCGCACACAGCTCCGCGAGCAGCTCGCCACGGCCCGCGTCGCGCAGCTCCTGGCGCAGTGCCGCGAACCCACGTGCCTCCGGCTGCTGCCGGAACACCGTGAGCTTCGCCTCCAGCGGATCGATCACCGTGGATGGCTGGGTCGAGTAGTTGTCTTCAGACATCCCCCGGACGGGACGATAACACGGGGGCTACGCGGGGTTGGGGCAGGGGACTGGCACTACTTCACTAGTTCGGCGCCGCCGCT
>DAIRFU010000114.1:0-13613 GCA_036794935.1 Kofleriaceae bacterium
GGCCTGCTCGCCAAACAGATCGGTCTCGGTCTCCTCGGCGAACGTCGTCTCGAGCACGCCGGCCCGGCCGGCGCCGATCGCCGATGCGTACGCGAGCGCGACGTGGCGCGCGGTCCGCGTCGCGTCCTGGTGGACCGCGATCAGCGCGGGCACGCCGCTGCCGGTCTGGTACGTCTCGCGGACGCGGTGACCGGGGCCCTTCGGCGCGATCATCGAGACATCGATCTCGGCGGCCGGCGTGATGGTGCCGTAGCGGATGTTGAAGCCGTGGGCGAACATCAGCGTGTTGCCGGGCACGAGGTGCGGCGCGATCGCCTGCTCGTAGATCGCGGGCTGCGCGGTATCGGGCGCGAGCACCATGACCACGTCGGCCCACGCGGCGACCTCGTCGACCGCGGCGACCTCGAGCCCGGCCGCCTTCACCTTCGCGAGACTCCGGCTCGTCGGCGGCAGGCCGACCTTCACGGTCACGCCGCTGTCGGTGAGGTTCTGCGCGTGCGCGTGGCCCTGCGAGCCGTAGCCGATGATGCCGACGCGCTTGGCCCGGATCAGTGAGAGATCGGCGTCCTTGTCATAATAGATCTTCGCCATTGGAGAGTGCCCTTTCACGCCGCACTGGTCTGCGGCTGCTGTTGAACCTGGGGAGTGGCCTCGGCGCTGCGCACCATCGCGACCGCGCCGGTCCGTACGAGCTCGATCACGCCGTACGGCGCGAGCACCTCGGCGAGGCCGTCGATCTTGTCGCGCGTGCCGGTGATCTCGAAGATCAGCGCCTCGGGACCGACGTCGATCGCGCGGGCGCGGAACACCTCGGCGAGCTGGAGCACGTGCGCGCGCGTCGCCTGGTCGGCGCGCACCTTGATCAGCGCGAGCTCGCGCGTGACCGCCGGCCGCCAGGTCGTGTCCTCGACACGCAGCACGTTGACGAGCTTGTAGAGGTTCGCCTCGATGCGGCGTGCGTCGTCGTCGCTCGCCTGCATGACGATGGTCATGCGCGACACGCCGGGTACCTCGGTGCGGCCGACCGCGAGTGACTCGATGTTGTAGTTGCGCCGCCGGAACAGCGACGTCACGCGGTTGAGCACGCCGGGCAGATCCTCGACGTGCATGATGAAGGTGCGCAGACGGATCATGGGAATCATCTCCTGGTCGTCCTGGTCGTCCTGGTCGTCCTATTCGTCGTCGGCGGTCTCGACGATCGGACTCGGCCGCCGGATCATGTCGTGGAGTGCCGCGCCGGCCGGCACCATCGGATAGACGGCGTCCTCCTGCTCGACGCGAAAGTCGATCAGCACGGTGCCGCGCGCGGCGCGCGCCCGCATCACCGCCGGCTCGACCTCGTCGCGGCTCGTCGCGCGCAACCCGAACAGACCGTGCGCCTCGGCAAGCTTGACGAAGTCGGGGCTCTTGAGCGGTGTCGCCGAGTAGCGCCCGTCGTAGAAGAACTGCTGCCACTGGCGGACCATGCCGAGGTAGCCGTTGTTGATGATCGCGATGTTCAGCTTCACGCCCTCCTGCGCGATCGTCGACAGCTCGCACGCGGTCATCTGGAACCCGCCGTCACCGGCGATCACCCAGATCTCGTCGTCGGGGCACGCGAACCGCGCACCGAGCGCCGCCGGCAGCGCGAAGCCCATCGTGCCGAGGCCACCCGAGGTGATGAGCTTCTTCGGATGGTCGTGCTTGTAGTACTGGGCCTCCCACATCTGGTGCTGGCCGACGTCGGTGACGACGAGTGCCTTGCCCTCGGTGATCCGCCACAGATCGTGCATGACGTGCGCGGCGAACAGCCGGCCATCGTGCGGCATGCGCTGGATGTCGCGCACCGCGGCGTCGCCCTTGAGCGCGGTGACCCGGTCGAGCCACGGGCGGCGGCTCTGCTCGGCGACCAGCGGCAGCAGCGCCTCGAGCGTGTCGCGCACGTCGCCGACGAGCGCGACGTCGGCGCGCACGTTCTTGTTGATCTCGGCGGGATCGAGCTCGCAGTGGATCTTCTTCGCGTTCGGCGCGAACGTGTCGAGCTTGCCGGTGACGCGATCGTCGAACCGCATGCCGAGCGCGACGAGCAGGTCGGCCTCCTGGATCGCCTGGTTGACCCACGCCTCGCCGTGCATGCCGAGCATGCCGAGGCTGAGCGGGTGCGTCGCCGGAAATCCACCGAGGCCGAGCAGCGTCTGCGCGACCGGGATCCCGGTCTTGCCGACGAACGCGCGGAGCAGTGGCGTCGCGTCGGCGCGCACGATGCCGTGGCCGGCGAGCACGACCGGCCGCTGTGCGCGATCGATCAGCTCGGCGGCGCGGGCGAGCTCGTCACCGCGCGCGCGATGCTCGGGGCGGTAGCCGGGCAGCCGCACCGGATCGTCACCGAACACGGCCTCGGCGCTCGCCTGCTGGGCGTCCTTCGTGATGTCGACGAGCACCGGACCAGGGCGCCCCGAGCGTGCGACGTAGAACGCCTCGCGGATCGTCTTCGCGATGTCACCGGCGCACGTGACGAGGTAGTTGTGCTTCGTGATCGGCAGCGTCACGCCCGTGATGTCGGTCTCCTGGAACGCGTCGCTGCCGAGGAAGCGCGAGCCGACCTGACCGGTGATGCAGACGAGCGGCACCGAGTCGAGCATCGCGGTCGCGATGCCGGTGACGAGGTTCGTCGCACCTGGCCCCGAGGTCGCGATCGCGACGCCGACCTTGCCGGAGGCGCGCGCGTAGCCGTCGGCCATGTGCGCGGCGCCCTGCTCGTGGCGGACGAGCACGTGCCGGATCGGGCTGTCGAGCAGCGCGTCGTACGCGGGCATGATCGCGCCGCCGGGATAGCCGAACACGACGTCGACGCCCTCGCGGGCGAGGGCCTCCCACAAAATCTGGGCGCCGGTGCGGGTGCTCATGTCTGTCCTCGGCTCCGCGTCGCCACCCTCGGCGCACGCCTCATAGCCGGCTCCGCCACTCGAGCATCGAGGCGAACCAGCTGCGCTCCTCGGCATCGTCGTCGGCGGTGGCCGGCGCGCTCGCGGGCTGGCGCGGCAGGCAGTCGCACGACGCGGCGAGCGCGAGCAGGCTGCCGGCGCGCTCGCCGATCCCGGCGAGCTCGAGATCCGCCTCCGCGGCGATCGACGTCACGCGCAGCGCGACATCCTTGCCGCACGCCGCGCGCGCATAGGCGACGGCGCGCAGCAGCGCACGGCCGGTCGCATCGCGATGCACTGCGAGTCGACAGCCGGTGTGGGCGTCGTCGACCGTGGTGACGAGCACGACGTCGAAGCCGCCGCGCGAGACCACGCCGGCGTCGAGCAGGCGCGCGGAGCCGAACACGACGAGCGCGCCCGGTGCGATCAGCGGCTCGACACGCGCCCACGTCTTCTCGGGCTCGCGCACGAGCACGACGACGACCTCGGCGGACGCGACGATCTCGCTCGCGCGGCCGACCGCGAAACCATCGCCCGCCGCGCGCGCCCAGCACGTCGTATCGGGGCGAACGCCGATCGTGACGTGGTTGCCCGCGACGCGCAGCGCGTGGGCGTGGTCTCGCGCGTCGTCGTCGTAGCCGAGCACGACGACCTTGGCGCCCTTGAGGGTGAACGAACCGTGCAGGGGATCGGGCGAGGGATGCTGATCGACGGACTTCATGCGGGCTCCTTCCTGGGTGAGTGCGGCCGGGTCACGGCCCCTTCGGATGCAGAGGCGACGAGCGCGGCGTACTTGGCGAGCACGCCGTGCGTGTAGCGAGGTGGTCGGGGGGCGGCCGGCTGGTCACGGCGGCGCGCGGCGAGATCGGCGTCGACGTCGAGCCGGCGCCCGGCGACATCGAACGTGACCGGATCGCCGTCGCGCACGTACGCGATCGGGCCGTCGTCGGCGGCCTCGGGCGCGACGTGGCCGGCCATCATGCCGTGCGTCGCGCCGGAGAACCGGCCGTCGGTGACCAGCGCGGTCGAGTCGCCGAGGCCCTGGCCGATCAGCGCGGCGGTGACGCCGAGCATCTCGCGCATGCCGGGGCCACCGCGTGGTCCCTCGTAGCGGATCACGATCACGTCGCCGGGGTGGATCGCGCCGGCCTGCACCGCGGCGAACGCGGCCTCCTCGCCGTCGAACACGCGCGCCGGGCCCGTGTGCGTCGTGCGGTCGTGACCGGCGAGCTTGACGACGCAGCCATCGGGCGCGAGCGAGCCGCGCAGGATCGCGAACCCGCCGCGCGGCTTGAGCGGCTCGTGGACCTCGCGCAACACCGGTGGCGCATCGACCTCGGCGCGCGCCCCGGCCGTCTCCTCGCGCAGCGTCTTGCCGGTGCACGTCGGCGCGTCGGCGAGCAGGCCGGCGTCGAGCATGCGGCGGACGAGCAGCCGCACGCCGCCGGCGCGTGTCATGTCCGCGGCCACGAACCGGCCGCCCGGCTTGAGGTCGGCGAGCACGGGCGTGCGCGCGGCGATCGCATCGAAGTCGTCGATCGCGAGCGGCACGCCGGCCTCGTACGCGATCGCGAGCAGGTGGAGCACGGCGTTCGTCGAGCCCGCGGTCGCAGCGACCGAGGCGATCGCGTTCTCGAACGCGGTGCGGGTGAGCAGCGCGCGCGGCCGGACGTCGCGAGCGATCATCTGCATGACGAGCGCGCCGCACTCGCGGGCGACCTCGTGCTTCTTTGGATCGGTCGCCGCGACCTCGTTCACGCCCATCGGCGAGATGCCGAGCAGCGACAGCGCGACGCTCATCGTGTTCGCGGTGAACTGGCCACCGCACGCGCCGGCTCCCGGGCACGCCTTGTCCTCGAGCACGGCGAGCCGCTGCGACGACATCGTGCCCGCTGCGTGCGCGCCGACCGCCTCGAACACGTCCTGGATCGTGACGTCCTTGCCCTCGAAGCGGCCGGGCGCGATCGGCCCGCCGTAGAGCACGAGGCCGGGCACGTCGAGTCGCGCGAGCGCCATCACCGTCGCGGGGATCGTCTTGTCGCAGCCCGACAGCGCGACGACGCCATCGAGCAGGTGCGACGCCACGAACAGCTCGATCGAGTCCGCGATGACCTCGCGCGACACCAGCGAGCCACGCATGCCCTCGGTGCCCATCGAGATGCCGTCGGAGACCGCGATCGTGTTGAGCTCGATCGGGGTGCCGCCGGCGGCGCGGATGCCCGCCTTCACGCTCTCGGCGAGCGTGCGCAGGTGGACATTGCACGGCGTGACCTCCGTCCACGTGTTCGCGATGCCGACGAGAGGTTTCTCGAGATCCGCGTCGCAATAGCCGGCACCCTTGAGCATCGCCCTCGCGGGTGCTCGAGAAGGTCCTTGCTTGAGGTTGTCACTGCGCATCGTTCGTCATGACTTTCCGCGCCGAGCCCACAAAAAAGCCCCCGCTCCGTTTCCAGGGCGGGGGCCGATTCGTGGGACTCGTCGTCTCAGATCGGGGGCCCGCCGCCCGTAATAAGGAGCAGTACGCCGACGATCAGAATCCCGAGCGCAGACACGCTCGCCGTGATCGTCGAGGAGACGACGAGGGTCGGCGAAGCTGACGTCGTGCGCTTCGTCGTTCCCATCATCACGACCTACTCTACGCGCGACTTGCGCAATGCGTCAAGCTGCATTAGCGTGGTGCGTCAATATCCCACCGGTCAAAAACATACGTAACACTCTGTGAGTACTATGAATTGTCCGAGCAAACTAAACAACACTCACGTCCTACCGACCGGTCGGTCTCGCTGCCGATCTGCCCCGAGGAGGCCGGCGCCGGGATCCGGTAGGATGCGTGCCGGGTGATTCCTTCCGACGATCCCATCGCGCAGGACATCTTGCGCAGCATTCGCCAGCTCGTGCGAGGAATCTCGATCCACTCGAAGCTACTGCAGCGAGACGTGGGTCTGACCGTTCCGCAGGTCGTCTGTTTGCGCGCGATCGCGACGCTGCAGGCGCGCGGGATCGGCGTCACCATCGTCGAGGTGAGCGACATGGTCCAGCTGTCCTCGCCGACGGTCTCGCGCATCGTCGATCGACTGATCGCCGCCGGGCTGGTCGCGCGCGAGCGCAGCGCCGAGGATCGTCGCAAGGTGTCCATCTCGCTCACCGAGGCCGGCCGCGTGCGCAGCGAGACGTTGCCGACGCCGCTGCAGGAGAAGTTTCTGACCCGGCTGTTCGAGCTCTCGCTCGAGCAGCGCAAGGAGCTGCTCGCTTCCCTGCGCACCCTGGTCGATCTGATGAATGCGGGCGAGCTCGACGCGGCGCCCCTGCTGGCGCCCGGAGAGCAGGTTTGAATCGGTGGCTCCGTTGCCTCCCGCGCCTCGTCCTCGCACTCACCGTCCTCGGTGGATGTCGCCGGATCCACTCTGCCGGAACTAACGGCGGCAACCTGCTCGAGCGGCTGCAGGCGGACGGCCTGGTCCGGCTCGGCATCGCCGGTGAGATCCCGTTCGGCTACATCGATCGCGGCGGCGAGTTCACGGGCGAGGCGCCGGAGATCGCGAAGGTCATCTTTGGCCGGCTCGGTGTCCCGCGCGTGCAACCGGTACCGACCGAGTTCGGCTCGCTGATCCCCGGGCTGCGCGCGCAGCAGTTCGACGTCGTGTCCGCGGGCATGTACGTGACGCCGATCCGCTGCAAGCAGGTGATCTTCTCCGATCCCGACTACCAGATGCGCGACGCGTTCATCGTGCGGCGCGGCAATCCGAAGCAGCTCCACGACTACGCGGACATCGCGCGTACCGGCGCGTCGTTCGCGACCGGCACGGCCTACGCGCAGATCGACTATGCGGTGGCCGCCGGGGTCGATCGCGACGCGATCCGCATCCTGCCCGACCAGCTCGCCGGGCTGCTCGCCGTCGAGAGCGGCCGCGTGGACGTGTTCGCCGGGACCAGCCTGACCGTCAACGACGTCGTCCGCCGCAGCGGCAGCAGCGCGATCGAGGCGACCGCTGCCTTTCAGGCGGTCGTCGACGGCAAGCCGGCGATCGGAGCCGGGGCGTTCGCGTTCCGGCCGAACGAGACGAACCTGCGCGACGCGTTCAACCGCGAGCTGCACGCGCTGAAGGACTCCGGCGAGCTGTTGCGGATCGTCGGCCGCTTCGGGTTCACCGAGGCCGAGATGACGGAGCTCACCGCCCAGGAGCTGTGCCAGCCGTGACCTACGGCCTGTGGACCCACTGGCTGCTGCCGGGCATCGGCGTCACCGTGCAGCTCACGGTGTACGCGGCGCTGCTCGCGGCGGCGGTCGCGTTCGCGGCCGGCATCGGCCGCACGTCGCGCCGGTGGTACACGCGGCTTCTCTGCGCGATCTACGTCGAGGTGTTTCGCGGCACCTCGGCGCTCGTCCTCATGTTCTGGCTGTTCTTCGTCGTGCCGCTCGCCTTCCGCGTGCAGCTCGTGCCGATGTGGGCGGCGGTACTCGCGCTCGGTCTCAGCTACGGCGCGTACGGCGCCGAGATCGTGCGCGGTGCGCTCGCCGCGGTCCCCGAGGCGCAGCGCGAGGCGGCGGTCGCACTGAGCTTCACGCCGCGGCAGCGGCTGTGGCGCGTGCTGCTGCCGCAGGCGCTTCCAGAGATGATGCCGCCGTTCACGAACCTGCTCGTCGAGCTGCTCAAGGGCACCGCGCTGGTGTCCGCGGTCAGCGTCGCCGACATCAGCTTTGCCGCGCAGCTCTCCCGGCTCGCGACGGGCGAGAGCCTGCAGATCTACGCCATCGTGCTCGCGATCTATTTCGTGCTCGCGTTCGCGATCACGCGCGTGATGCGCATCCTCGAGCGCCGCGCGAAGGCGAGCGTCGGCCTCGTCGTGGAGGCGCGATGACCTGGGACTGGGACGTCGCGCGCGCGTTCCTGCCCGAGCTGCTCGACGGCCTGCGCATGACGCTGCTCGCGACCGCGCTCGGCGCGCTCCTCGCGTTCGGTCTCGGCCTGGTCTGGGCGATCGCGCTGCGCTCGCCGTCGCGCTGGCTGCGCATCCCGGTCGCGGGCCTCGTCGAGCTCGTGCGCAACACGCCGCTGCTCGTCCAGCTGTTCCTGTTCTTCTACGTGCTGCCCTCGGCGGGCATCCAGTTCTCGCGGCTGACCACCGGCGTCATCGCGCTCGGCGTCCACTACTCGTCGTACACCGCCGAGGTCTACCGCGCCGGCATCGACGCGGTCCCGGTCGGCCAGTGGGAGGCCGCGACCGCGCTCAGCCTGTCGCGCGCGCGGACCTGGATCGCCGTGATCCTGCCCCAGGCGATCCGGCGCGTCGTGCCGGCGCTCGGCAACTACGCGATCGCGATGCTCAAGGACTCGCCGCTGCTCGCGCTGATCGGCGTCGCCGACATGCTGCAGCAGGCACGCGCGCACGGCGCGTCGACGTTTCAGTACATCGAGCCCTACACGATGGTGGGCATCGCGTTCATCCTGATCGCGTATCCCGCCTCGATCCTGCGCAGCTACGTGGAGCGACGCCTTGTCCAGTGAACCCGAGACCGCGCCCACCCCCGGTGATGACCTCATCTGCTTCGATCGGGTGACGAAGCGCTTCGGCGACAAGGTCGTCCTCGACCAGCTCGACTTCAAGGTCGCCGCCGGCAAGCACGTGACGCTGATCGGGCCGAGCGGCTCCGGCAAGACCACGATCCTGCGCCTGCTGATGACGCTGACCCGGCCCGACGAGGGCACGATCGTCGTCGACGGTGAGTACCTCACCCACGAGCGCCGGCGCGGCAAGCTCGTACCCGCCCGCGACCGGCACGTCCGGCAGGTGCGCAAGAAGATCGGCATGGTGTTCCAGCACTTCAACCTGTTCCCGAACATGCGCGTGCTCCGCAACGTGACCGAGGGTCCGGTCCACGTGCTCGGGATGTCGCGCGACGAGGCGGACGCGCGCGGCAAGAGCCTGCTCGAGATGGTCGGGCTCTCCGACAAGCTCGACGCCTACCCGAGCCAGCTCTCCGGCGGGCAGCGCCAGCGGGTCGCGATCGCCCGCGCGCTCGCGATGCGGCCCAAGGTGATGCTGCTCGACGAGGTCACGTCGGCACTCGATCCCGAGCTGGTCGCCGGGGTGCTCGACCTGCTGCGCGAGATCGCGCGCACGAGTGACCTCACGATGGTGTGTGTCACGCACGAGATGAAGTTCGCGCGCGACATCTCGGATGAGGTGCTGATGTTCGACGCCGGCAAGATCGTCGAGTCCGGCCCGCCGGAGAAGATCTTCACGGCGCCCGAGCAGGAGCGCACGCAGAAGTTCCTCAGCACCGTGCTCTAGGCGCGTCAGCCGACCGCGGGCGCGTCGCGCTCGGCGAGGAACAGCGGGCGGGCCGGCGTGCCGCCGAACGGCTCGACGAGCTGGTTCGCGACGCTGTTGTAGACGACGAACACGTTGTGGCGCGGCAGCGGTGTGATGTTGCCCGACGAGCCGTGCATCAGGTTGCAGTCGAACAGCACCACGGTCCCCGCCTCGCCGGTGCACGACACGATGTCCGCGTCGGCGGCGAGCCGGGTCAGGCTCTCGCGATCGGGGACGCCGTACGTCTGCCGGCGCAGCGACTGCTTGAAGTGCTCCGGCGGTGTCTCGCCGACGCAGCGGATGTAGCGCTGGTGCGAGCCGGGCAGCACGAGCAACGGACCGTTGTGCTCGGTGTTGCGCGTGAGCAGCACGGATACCGAGAGTGCGCGCATCCGCGGCATCCCGTCCTCGATGTGCCAGGTCTCGAAGTCCGAGTGCCACTGGAACGGCTTGCCCTCGAACGCCGGCTTGAAGTTGACGCGCGACTGATGGATGTAGACCTCGCTGCCGAGGATCTGCCGCGCAGCACCGGCGAGACGCGGGTCCGCGACGAGCGTCCGGATCGGGTCGCAGTCGCGGTGAATCCGGAACAGCGAGCGTACGGCCTGGCTCTCGGGCTCGACGATCACGTCCTCGCGCGAGCGATCGGCCGCCGCGGCGAGCCGCTCCATCTCGGCGAGCAGGGCCGCGATCTCGGCGGCGGAGAACAGCCGCGGCAGCACGAGGAAGCCACGCTTCTGGTAGTGCTCGAGCTGGGCCGGCGCCAGTGGGCCGGTCGCGGTGGGATTCCACAGCACGGGATCGCGGCGTTCGGCGATCTCGGGACGTGGAGCGGTACGTGACTCGTACGGATCGATCACCGCTCTGCACTCCTGGCTCCGCCGGTCTCGGCGGGCTCTGTGGTCAGCGGATACGCCCCGGTCTCGTCGTGGACCTCGCGGCCGGTGACGGGCGGGTTGAACACGCAGATCATCCGCATCTCGGTCTCGGCGCGCAGGACGTGCTCGTCGTGCTTGTCGAGCGCATACGCGGTGCCATCGCTGATCGGGAACACCTCGCCGGTCGCGACGACCTCGATCGAGCCCTTGCCGCCGACGCAGTACACCGCCTCGAGGTGGTTGCGGTAGCACATCCGGGTCTCGGTCCCGGCGCGCATCAACGTGTCGTGCAGCGAGAAGCCCATGCGATCGTCCCGCACGAACAGCCGGCGGCTCACCCACGTGGTCGCGCTGACCTCACGATCGGTGCCGAGGAGCTCGGCAAGCTTGCGCACGATCACGACACCACCTCCTTGAAGCGATGGCCGTTCGCGTGGATCGCCGCGTGGCCGTTGCGGGCGTGCTCGATCGCTGGTGGGCGCTCGCGGATCGCGGTCGCCGCGGCGAGCGCGCGCGCGATGATGTCGAGCCCTCGCTCGAGCTCGTCGCACTTGATCGTGAGCGGCGGCAGCAGCTTGAGGACCTGATCCTGGGCGCCGGCCGTCTCGATGACGAGGCCGTTCTCGAACGCGTGGCGCGCCGCGCGCTTCGCGATGTCGCTGCCATCGAACGCGATGCCCTGGATGAGGCCGCGGCCGCGCGCGACGCCACCGTACTGATCGGCGAGGCGGCCGAGCCGTGCCTCGACGATCGCCGCCTTGGCCTGGATCTCCTCGGTGAGGTGATCGTCGGTCCAGAACAGCTCGAGCGCCGCGGTCGCGGTGACGAACCCGAGGTTGTTGCCGCGGAACGTGCCGTTGTGCTCGCCGGCCTTCCACACGTCGATGCCGGGGCGGAGGAGCACGAGCGCCAGCGGCAGGCCAAAGCCGGACAGCGACTTCGACAGGCACACGATGTCGGGCACGATGCCCGCCTCCTCGAAGCTGAAGAACCCGCCGGTGCGGCCGCAGCCGACCTGGATGTCGTCGATGATGAGTAGCGCGCCGTACTTGCGCGCGAGCTCGGCGAGGCCGCGCAGCCAGCGCGCGCTGGCGACGTTGATGCCGCCTTCGCCTTGCACGGTCTCGACGAGGAACGCGGCCGGCGCCTCGACGCCGCTCGAGCTATCGGCGAGCAGCGCCTCGAGCTGCTCGAGCGTGCCGACGTCACTGCCGAAGTAGCCGCAGTACGGCGCGCGCAGCACGTGACCGAGCGGGACGCCGCCGGCCGCGCGCTTGCCGGCATTGCCGGTCGTGGCGAGCGAGCCGAGCGTCATGCCGTGGAACGCGTTCGTGAACGAGACGATGTGCGTGCGGCCCGTGTACTTGCGCGCGAGCTTGAGCGCCGCCTCGACGGCGTTCGTGCCGGTCGGGCCCGGGAACATCAGCTTGTAGTGGAGGTCGCGCGGCCGCAGGACGTGGTCCTCGAACGCGGTGAACAGCTCGCACTTCGCCTCCGTCGCCATGTCGAGCCCGTGGGCGACACCGCCGTGCTGCAGGTACTCGATCAACCGATCGCGCAGCACCGGGTGGTTATGGCCGTAGTTGAGCGCGCCGGCGCCGGCGAAGAAATCGAGGTACGCGCGGCCGCTGCGATCGAACAGCTGCGCGCCTTCCGCGCGTGCGAACACGGTCGGAAACGAGCGGCAGTAGGTGCGGACCTCGGATTCGAGGCGATTGATGATCTCCATGGCTATCCTTGCTGCAGTGGCCCGATACGGACCTGTTCCTCGTCTGGGTGAGGTTCGGGAAACAGCGCACCGCCGAAGCGCGGGCCGACCTCGCAGGCGACGCCGCGCTGGCGGGCGAGCGCGGCGAACGTGCGCCGCGAGGCTTCATTGTCGGGACTCACCGTCGCGGTGAGGTAACGGACGTCCTTGCAGCCGGGCTGCTGGAGCACGGCCGCGAGCAGGCGGGTACCGAGTCCTTCGCCGCGCGCCTCGGGGGCGACGCCGATCTGCCACACGAACAGCTCGTCGCGGCGCGCCGGAGGCCGGTAGCCGAGCACGAACCCGACCAGCTCGCCCTCGCGCTCCGCGACCAGGCACGTGTCGGCGAAGTCGGAGCAGAGCAGGAGGTACGCGTAGCAACTGTTGCGCTCGAGACCGCCCGTGCGCTCGAGTAGCCGCCACACAGGCGCGGCGTCTCGCTCGGTCGGCCGCCGCAGGATCACCCCAGCGCCTCCCGCGGCACCGGGACGGTGACCGGCGCCTCGACGACCTCGGGACGTGCGAGCTCGGACCAGCTCGCGCCGAATGTCGAGTCATCCTGAGCCTCGGCGAGCAGCCGCTCGTGGGCGACGGCCACGATCTCGGGCTCGGCGTCGCGATCGATCACGATGCTGACGTGGTGTCCGTTCGCGGCGTGGCTGACCAGATGCAGCGTCGTGCCGGGAGGCATGTGCGCGAGTGCATCGTGCGGGACGCCCGCGCCGACCGCGCTCACGCACGCGACCCGCGACACGATGCGAGGCCGGCACACCTGCTCGAGATCGGCGCACAGCGCGTCGAGGTCCGCCGCCGCCGTCGGAAATGCCGCCAGATCGAGCGTGGCGCGAATCTCCGAGGGCGAGCTGGCGATCAGATCCATCGACAGTCCGAAGCGAGCGAACCGGGCGGCGACTTCCGCCATGAAGCCGATCGGCTGCCACGACGACGGCCGCCACATCGCGAGCAGCACGAGGTTCTTGCGCGAGACGATCGCCTTCGTGCCGCCCGGCGTGACGGTGCGCGCGATCCGCGTGCCCTCCACGTCGGGCCGCCCGGTCCAGCCGATCCGGATCGGCACACCGCTCAGGCGCGCCGGCTCGATCGTGCGCGGGTGCAACACCTTCGCGCCGAGCGCGCCGACCGCCTCGGCCTCGCTGTACGACAATCGCCTGACGAGGCGCGCACCGGGCAGCGGCCGCGGATCGGCGGTGAACACGCCCGGCACGTCGGTCCACACGACGAGACCCGCCGCGCCGATGCCGGCGGCGAGGTACGCGGCCGATGCGTCGGAGCCTCCGCGGCCGAGCAGTGCGGTGCCACCGTCCGCGGTGCCCGCGATGAAGCCCTGCGTGACGACGACCTCGGCTCGCGTCGCGGTGAACGCGGCACGCATCTCGTCGCGCGGCAGCGGATCGCAGCTCGCCGACAGGTAGCGCTCGTCGCGATCGCCGTCGTCGCGCGCTCGCAGCAGCTGGCGGGCATCGAGCCGGCTCGCGGCGAGTCCGTTGCGGCCGAGGAACGCGGTACCCAGGCGCGTCGAGATCAGCTCGCCGTGCGCGAGGATCTCGGCGCGTGCTCGTGCCGGCGGCACGCCGGCGGTCTTGCATGCGGTCGAGAGTGATTGCTCGTCGGCGTCGAGGATGCGCGGATCGACGTCGAGCTCGCGGGCGAGGCGGCGATGGACGCGCGCGATCTCGGCGAGACCCGGGCGTGGATCGCCACCGGCGATCGCCGCATCAGCGAGCGCGACGAGGCGATCGGTCACCCCGG
>DAIRFU010000115.1:0-5348 GCA_036794935.1 Kofleriaceae bacterium
TCTTCTCGATAACGGCCAAAAAGACAAAGCGCTGCCAGTCCTCCAGCGTGCACTCGGAAATGATCCGTCGTCGGTGCGCGTGAAAGACGCGATCGCGGCGCTCACGTACGACCAGGAATTCTGGACCGACGAAGTCGACCGTCTATCCGACGACGCCGATCGGTTCGACGATGCGCAGTGCGTCCGCATGCTGCTGCGCGCTGCGCGTATCGTGAAGATCGAAGCCGCCGAGGATCCCCGACTCGAAGAGCTCCTCAAGCGCATCTTCGTCAAGGACCTCGAAGAGCCCTCGGCGAACTTCATGTACGAGACGCTGCTCGGCAACGAGAGCCGGTGGGACGATCTCGAGAAGCACCAGATGCGGCGCGCCGAGCGCGCGGCGGATCACGGCCAGCGCGTGGCACTGCTCCGCAAGTTCGCGCTCGAGTGGGTGCAGCGGTTCAAGGATCTCGATCGTGGTGCGACGTTCTTCGGCCGTGCACTCACGGCTGCATCGCAGAACGGCGCATCGCCGATGAAGTCGATCGTCGCGGCGTTCACGCTCCTGCAGCGCGTGCAGGGCGAGCGCGGCGAATGGTTGCAGCTGCTCGAGCTCACCGATGCGGTCATCGATCGCATGCAGGCGGGTGAGGACAAGCTGTTCATCGCGATCCAGGCCGGTCACATCGCGTTCGACAAGATCAACGACATCGCGAAGGCGAAGCGCTACTTCGCGATCGCGGCGTCGATCGAGCCGCAGAACCCGAACGTCGAGGAGTTCGTCCAGGCGGTCGGCATCGACGAGATGGCGATGGCCGCCGGCTCGATCCCCGGCATCCAGGTCGAGGATGCAGCGGCCGCCGAGCGTGCCGCGGCGGCAGAGGCCGCCGAGCAAGCCGCCGCCGAGCAAGCCGCGAACGCCGCCGCCGAGCAGGCCGCGAATGCCGCCGCGCAGCAGGCCGAGGCAGAGCAGGCTGCGCAGCAGGCCGAGGCAGAGCAGGCCGCGAAGCCCGCCGCCGAGGAGCCAGCGAAGCCGCGCCGCCGCAAGAAAGAGGCGACCGCCCAGCCGGCCGCCGCCGCACCGATCGCCGAGGAACCCGCCGCTGCACCGGCGCCCGCCGCTGCACCGGCTCCCGTCGTGGAGGAGCTGCCGGCCGATCTCGCCGGCGCGATGAACAAGGCGCGCGACGCCGAGTCGGGTGGCGACAAGGGCGTGGGCGAGTGGAAGAAGGTCATCGCCGCGTACCCGAGCGACAAGGCGCCGCGGCGCGAGCTCGCGCGCGTGCTGAAGAGCGCGCAGTCGTGGGCCCAGCTCGCCGACGCACTCAAGGACGAGGAGGCGAAGGCCTCGCCGACGCCCGAGGACAAGGCGCAGGTCTTCCTCGAGCTCGCCGAGTGCTACGGCCGGCTCAACAACGATAACCAGGTGATCTCGTCTCTCAACCAGGCGATCCACCACGACCCGTCGCAGCTGGCCGCGTTCGACCAGCTCGCCGCGATGTACGAGGGCAAGAAGCGCTGGCCGGATCTCGTCAAGGTCCTCAACGAGAAGGCCGAGCGCACCGTCGAAGCGCCGGGCAAGATCGCGATCTACCTCCAGGTCGCGAACCTGTACCTCGAGCGGTTCAGCAACCAGGCCGAGGCGATCAAGGCGTTCGAGAAGGTCCTCGACCTCGACCCGAACAACCTCGATGCGGCCGACCACCTGCTCGCGGTCTACGAGAAGCGTCGCGACTGGGAGAAGCTGATCCGGCTCCGCGAGGCCGAGATCGAGCGTGCGCCGGAGCCGGCTCGCGCGGCGAAGGTCATCGACGTCGCGAAGATGGCGGCGACGAAGGTCAAGAAGCCCGACGTCTGCACGTACTGGTGGGAGAAGGTTCTCCAGTACGAGCCGAACCACGAGGAGGCGCTGGCCGAGCTCTACAAGCTCTACGAGCGCAACAAGGAGTGGGACAAGCTGGCCGATATCTGCCAGCGCCAGGCGGATGCCGCCTCCGACGCGAAGGTCCGCGCGGACGCGCTACAGCGCCTTGGCCTCCTCTACACCGAGAAGGTCGAGAACACGGCGAAGGCGATCGACGCGTGGCAGAAACTGCTGCAGATCGACGAGAACAATCGCCGCGCACAGGACGCCCTCAAGAAGCTCTACGTCAGCGAGGGCCGCTGGGACGAGCTCGAGGAGTTCTACAGCTCGCGCAACAAGATCGACGAGTACATCCGCGTGCTCGAGCGCGAGGTCGACTCCGGTAGCGATACGCATCGGCTGTCGCTCGCGATGAAGATCGCGGTGCTCTACCGCGACACGCTGCAGAAGGCGGACCGCGCGATGCGCGCGTTCGAGAAGGTGCTGACGCTCGACGAGGGCAACCTCGCCGCCGCCGAGGCGCTGATCCCGCTGTACGAGACCGGGCGCGATCCGAAGGCGCTCGTGCGCGTGCTCGAGATCCAGCTGCAGGCCACGCCAGCCAGCGAGAAGCTGCTCCGCCAGGAGCGGATGAAGCGGCTGGCGACCTACAGCGAGGAGCGGCTGCGTGACAAGGCCGCGGCATTCGGCTGGTGGCTCAAGGCGCACGCCGAGGATCACGAGTCGGAGGAGATCCGCGAGCAGATCGAGCGACTCGCCGGCGAGACGCAGGGCTGGAATCAGCTCGTCGACGCGTACGCCGCGTCGCTGCCGAAGTTCGATCGCCGCGAAGACGCGCTGCCGCTCATGCTCGTGATGGCGAACGTCATCGAGAAGGAGCAGGGCGACGTCGATCGCGCGCTCGACATGAGCCGCCAGATCCTGAAGCTCGACGAGCGCAACGAGCAGGCGCTCGACGCGCTCGAGCGGCTGTATCTCGGCAAGGCGCAGTTCGAGGATCTGCTCGGCGTCTACGAGAAGAAGCTCGAGCTGACGTCGGAGCCCGACGAGCGGATCGCGATCCAGTCGAAGATCGGCCAGCTCTACGAGGACGAGGTCAAGGACGATGGCAAGGCGGTCGCCGCCTACCAGGCGATCCTCGACGCGAACGGCGACGAGCCGAGCGCGCTGTCGAGCCTCGATCGCATCTACGCACGCAACCAGCAGTGGCAGCAGCTCGCCGACGTGATCGGCCGGCAGATCCTGATCGTCGGTCCCGACGAGGACAAGGCCACGCACATCGAGCTCAAGTACCGGCTCGGTCAGCTCAAGGAGATGCACCTCGGCGACGTGCCGGGCGCGATCGATGTCTATCGCGACATCCTCGACATCTCGGTGGGCCATCCGAAGGCACGCGAGTCGCTCGAGCTCCACCTGCGGCCGGGCCCCGGGAGTGACGAGAGCCAGAAGCTCGTCGTCGCCAACATCCTCGAGCCCGTGTACGAGCAGCTCCAGGAGTGGGCTCCGCTCGTCGGCGTCCACGAGATCCAGCTCGCCGCCGACAAGGACACGCTTCGCCGCGTCTCCCTGCTACTTCGCATCGGCGAGCTGCAGCGCACCAAGCTGCTCGACGCCGAGAAGGCGTTCGACGCGTACGCGCGGGCGTTCCGCACCGATCCGGCCACCGAGGCCGCGAAGGATCACCTCGAGGCGCTCGCGCCTCTCATCGAGGACGGCTGGGTCCGGATCGTGAAGCTGTTCGAGGGCGCGCTCGGCGAGGCCGAGAAGCAGGATCTCGATCCGAAGCTCGCCCACGAGCTGGCGACCAAGGTCGCGCGCAGCTACGAGGACCGGCTCGGCGATAGCCCGAAGGCCGTCGAGTTCTTCAAGAAGGCGCTCGCGATCGAGACCGACGACCTCGCCGCGCTCGCCGCGCTCGAGGCGATCTTCACGCGCGAGGAGAAGTACCCCGAGCTGCTCGAGATCTACCGCCGTCGCATCGACATCGCGGACGATCCGGACGAGCGACTCGACTTCCTGAACCGCACGGCGTCGATCCACGAGGAGATGCTGAACGCGCCCGACGAGGCGATCAGCATCTACAACGAGATCCTCGGCCAGGCGCCGGACGACATGAAGGCGCTGCGCGCCCTCGATCGTCTGTACGTCCAGCGCCAGCAGTGGCGCGATCTCGGTGACAACATCACCCGCCAGCTCGCGCTCGTCGAGCAGCCGTACGAGCAGGTCGCGCTCCTGGTTCGCCTCGCGCAGCTGCGCGAGACGCACCTCGGCGAGATCGCCGCGGCCGTCGAGACGTACCGCCAGGTGCTCGAGCACGAGGATCAGAACCGCGACGCGGTGATGGCCCTCGAGCGTCTGATCGCGAACCCGGAGCACGAGCTCACGATCGCGAACATCCTCGAGCCGATCTACAAGGCTCGCGGCGAGTGGACCAAGCAGATCGGCATCTACGAGATCATGGCGAAGAACGCCTTCGATCCGACGCGGAAGATCGAGCTGCTCCACATGATCTCGGAGCTCCAGGAGATCGGCGGCGACAACGCGGAGGCCGCGTTCGGCACGTTCTCGCGCGCGATGCGCGAGGATCCGCGCAACGAGACCACGCACGCCCAGCTCGACCGCCTCGCGCGCGGCCTCGACAAGTGGCCCGACGTGGCGGCGCTCTATGATCAGGTCGCGAAGGACGCGCAGGAGGATGACCTCAAGGTCGCGCTCCTGTTCCGTCGCGCTCAGATCCAGGAGCACGAGCTACGCGACAACGAGGGTGCGGTCGCGACGTACGAGCGCGTGCTCGCGGCGTCGCCGTCGACGGTCGAGGCCGCGACGGCGATCCAGACCATCCACGAACGGACCGGCGACTGGGCCAAGCTCGTCGATATCCTGAAGCGCAAGAGCGAGATGCTCGCGAACGTCGAGGAGCGCAAGCAGCTCCTGTTCCGGGCCGCTCAGATCGAAGAGGAAGTGCTCGGTAACGCGGACGCCGCGATCGCGACGTTCCGCCAGGTCCTGTCGATCGACGACATCGACATGACCGCGATGGCCGCCCTCGAGCGGATGTACGTCCGCCTCGCGCGGTGGGAGCCGCTCAAGGACGTCTACGCGAAGAAGGCCGACCTCGCGGATGATCCCGAGGACAAGAAGGCGATGCTCTACGTGCTCGCGCAGGTCTACGACCGCGAGCTCGGCGACGTCGCGAAGGCGATCGAGACCTACCAGGGCATCCTCGATCTCGACGCCGATCAGCTGCCGGCGATCCAGTCACTCGACCGGCTCTACGGCCAGGCCGAGCGCTGGTACGACCTGCTCGGGAACCTCGAGCGTCAGGTCGAGCTCGCCGACACGACCGGTGAGACCGTCGCGCTCAAGTACCGCATCGGCCACTTGTGGCAGATCCGGCTCGGCGACGTGGCGCGTGCGATCGAGAGCTACCGCGAGGCACTCGAGATCGATCCGAGCCACGCCGAGACGTTGCAGGCCCTCGACGGCCTCGTCCACGGCAAGGTCG
>DAIRFU010000115.1:5358-13612 GCA_036794935.1 Kofleriaceae bacterium
AAGATCATGGCCCCCGAGGACATGCCCTACCTGGAAGACGGCACCCCCGTCGATCTCGTGCTCAACCCGCTGGGCGTGCCCTCGCGCATGAACGTGGGCCAGATTCTGGAAACCCACCTGGGCGAAGTCGCGCGGCTGACGGGTCAGAAGTTCGAGACCCCGGTGTTCGACTCGGTCACCGAAGCGACCATCAAGGAAATGCTGGAAGTCGCTGCCGCCGAGAGGTTGCAGGCCCGCGACGGCGTCGTCCACGGCAAGGTCGAGCCGGTGATGGCCGCCCGCGTGCTCGAGCCGATCTACGAGACGGGCGGCGAGTACGCCAAGCTCGTCGACGTCCTCGAGGTGATGGTCACCTCCAACGAGGACCCGCTGAGCCGGGTCGAGGTGCTCCACCGGATCGCCCAGCTGCACGAGCAGATGATCGGGAACGCGCACGCCGCGTTCGAGTCCTACTCGCGCGCGCTGCGCGACGACGCTGGCAATCAGCTCACGCTGGGCCACATCGAGCGGCTCGCCGAGATCACCGGGACCTGGGAAGCGCTCGCAGAGCTCTACGGCACCGAGGCAGGCAAGTCGCTCGACGTGCCGCGCCAGGTCGATCTGTACTCGCGCCTCGCGCGCGTCTACGAGCAGGAGCTCACGGACGTGCCCAAGGCGATCGGGACCCTGCGCAAGCTGCTCGATGTCGAGTTCGACAACAAGCCGGCCGTGCTCGCGCTCGATCGGCTGTACACGACGACGGGCCAGTGGCCGGAGCTCACCGAGATCCTGCGCCGCGAGATCCAGCTCGCCGAGAGCGACGGCGAGATCGCTGACCTGCAGTACCGCCTCGGTCACACCCTCGAGAACCAGCTCGGTGATCGCAAGGGCGCGGTCGAGGTCTATCGCGAGATCCTGACCACGCAGCCGACGCACGAGGGCGCGCTCGCGGCGCTCGAGAACATGTTCCACGCCGGCCACCTCCAGATGGAGATCGGCGGGGTGCTCGAGCCGCTGTACGAGGCGGCGAGCGAGTTCGGCAAGCTGCACGCGATCCACGAGGTCCAGCTCACCAAGCTGGTCGGTCCGGACCGCCAGGGCATGTACCAGCGGCTCGCCGAGCTGGCCGAGCACAAGCTGTTCGACCAGAACAAGGCTCTCGACTGGTGGTGCGCGGCCCTCATCGAGGATCCGCGCTGGGAGCACGCGCTCGACGAGTCCGAGCGACTCGCGAGCGAGACCGGTGCGTGGAATGACATGGTGACGGCGTACAGCGGGGCGCTCGAGCGCACGCAGGACAAGGAGGTCCGCCGCCTCACGTTGCTACGCCTCGCGCGCGTGTACGAGTACGAGATGCAGGACGCCGCGAACGCGGTGCAGACCCACCTGCGCGTGCTCGAGATCGAGCCGAAGGATGCCGACGCGCTCGCCGCGCTCGACAGGCTCTACCTCAACGCGTCGATGTACGAAGACCTCGCCGAGATCCTGCGCCGCCGCATCGAGGTGGTTCAGGATCCGGACGAGCAGCTCGAGCTGTACTTCCGCCGCGGTGCGATCTTCAGCGACGCGCTCGGCGATCTCGAGCAGGCACTCGGGTGCTACACGGCCGTGCTCGACCAGGAGAGTCGTAACCGGCGTGCGCTCGAGGCGATCGAGAGCATCCACTTCCGCCGCGAGGACTGGAAGCGGCTGCTCGAGATCTACGAGAAGCTGATCGACACCGCCGACACCGACGCGGAGATGGCCGACATCTACGCGCGGATGGCGCGCATCTGCTCCGATGCGCTCGACGAGGAGGAGCGCGCGATCGAGCTGCTCGGCCGCGTGCTCGACATCCGTGGCGAGGAGCCGCAGGCCCTGCAGGTACTCGCGGACCTCACCACGCGCCAGAGCAAGTGGGAGGAGCTCGTCGAGATCATCGAGCGCCAGATCGCGGTCGCCCCGGATTCGGACCAGATCCCGCTCTACAAGCACCTCGGTCGAGTGTGGGAAGAGAAGCTCGGTCGCGAGCGCAATGCCCTCGATGCGTGGCTCGCCGCCGATCGCATCGACGGCAACGACCTCGAGACGCTGCGCAGTCTGGCGCGGCTGTATCGCTCCACGCAGGCGTGGGACGAGCTGTCGCAGACCATCCGGCGCATCATCGATGTCGGCCAGCTCTCGGGCGCGATCGACGAGAACGAGACGATCGAGCTGTATGCGCAGCTCGGCCAGCTCGAAGGTGACGTGCTCGGTCGCGTCGACGAGGCCGTCGATGCATGGCGCCGCGTGATCGCGATCGACCCGAGCGACTTCCGCGCCCTCGCGGCTCTCGAGACGTTGTTCGTCCGCGAAGGCCGCTGGGAGGAGTCGATCGATGTCCTCGAGAAGCGCGCGCTCGTGCTCGAGGATGACGTGCAGCGCCGCGAGACGCTGCTCCAGGCCGCGTCGACGTGGGAGGAGAAGGTCGAGGATCTGACCCGTGCCGCGCAGGTCTACGAGCGGGTGCGGTCGAGTGATCCGTCGAACCTGACGGCCTCCGAGCGGCTCGAGGCGATCTATCGCCAGCAGTACAAGTGGACCGAGCTCGTCGAGATCCTGCTCGAGCGCTCGGAGCTCGTGGCCGACGTCCCGCAGCAGATCTCGATCCTCAACCAGGTCGCCAAGATCTACGAGAACGAGATCGGCGATCAGGAGAGTGCGTTCTACGTGCTTCAGGCCGCGTTCAAGCGCGACTACTCGCACGACGAGACCGCGATGGAGCTCGAGCGCCTGGCGACGGCGACGAACCGCTGGCAGGAGCTGCTCGACGAGTACACGAACCGCGTCAACGAGCTCGAGCGCGAGGATCGCGGCTCGGCCGCGGACCTGTGGGTCAAGATCGGCCGCTGGTACGCGGAGCACCTGAGCCACCTCGAGTACGCGATTCACTCGGTGCAGCAGGCACTGCGGATCGATCCGGCGCACACCGGTGCGCTCGGCGGCATGGCCGAGCTGCAGCGCAAGCGCGGTAGCTGGAGCGAGCTGATGGAGACGTTGCAGCGCCACGCTGCAGCGGAGCAGGGGCGCGAGAAGAAGACCGCGCTCTACATCGATCTCGCCGAGCTGCTCGAGCGGCAGATGCAGGACATCGGCGGCGCGGTCCACGCCTACCAGCAGGCGCTGGTCTACGACACGACGTCACGTACGGCGCTCACCGCGCTCGATCGGCTCTACCGCCGCACCGAGAACTGGGAGCCGTTGATCGACGTCCTGAACCGCCGTGCGGACCAGTCGAACGACGACAACGAGATCATCAAGTTCCGGCTGGAGATCGGTCAGATCTGGGACCTGCGTCTGTTCGACGCCGGCCAGGCGATCACCGCGTACCAGAAGGTCCTCGATCTCGATCCGTCGAACCTGACCGCGCTGCGCGCCCTCGAAGGGCTGTACGAGAAGACGGAGCAGACCGAGAAGTACCTCGATGTTCTCGAGGCGCAGCTCGACGCGACCCCGTCGGATGCCGAGCGCGTGTCGCTCTACGAGCGCATGGCCGCGGCCTGGGAAGAGCGCTTCAACAAGCTCGACCGCGCCGCCGAGTGCCTCGAGAAGATCGTCGCGATCGACAACCGTAACTACGGCGCGTATCGCGAGCTCGGTCGCCTCTACCAGGCGAGCGGCAAGTACGAGGCTCTCGTCGAGACCTACCGCAACCACATCATGGCGACGAACGATGTGGCGACCCGCATCGAGCTGTACGTCGCGATGGGGCAGGTCTACGAGGACGAGCTGAAGGAGGTCGACCGCGCGATCGAGGCCTACAACGACGTCCTGTCGTTCGATGCCGACGAGCAGCGCTCGCTCGACGCCCTCGGCCGGCTCTACGAGAAGATCCAGGAGTGGGACCGCGCGATCGACGTGATGGCCCACCTGGTCACGCTCGTGACGGACACGCCGCAGCAGGTCGACCTGTACTGGCGGATGGGCCGGATCCAGTACGCGCAGCTCGGTGATGCCGAGGCGGCGGAGGCAAACCTGCTCCGCGGTCTCGCGCTCGATGCCGCCCACGTGCCGACGATGGAGGCCCTCACCAAGCAGTACTCGGATCGCGGCGACTGGCTCAAGGCCGCCCAGATGATGGTGCGCGCCGAGAGCTACACCCCGGTCGCGATCGACAAGGTGCGCCTGCTGTTCGAGGCCACAAACATCTACTCGTACAAGCTCCGCCAGGACGACCAGGCGAAGCAGCTGTACGCGGCGGTGATCGCGCTCGATCCGGAGCATGTCGACACGGGCCGGCCGCTCGCCGACCTGTACTTCAACGACGCCCAGTGGGGCGAGCTCTCGCCGGTGATCGACATGCTGTGCCGCAAGGTCGGCCAGCTGCACGCCGACCCGCGCGAGCTCAACGAGCTCTACTACCGCGCCGCGAAGTGCGCCGACGAGCTGGGCGACTACCAGAAGGCGCTCGGCTACTACAAGGCCGCGTACGACATCGACTCGACGTACCTGCCGACGCTGATGGGCCGCGCAGACCTGCTGTTCAAGATGCAGGACTGGGACAACGCCGGGAAGATCTACCAGACGATCCTGGTGCAACATCGCGACGGTCAGGAAGAGGCGGACGTCGTCCGCATCTACTACCGCCTCGGTCAGGTCCGCCAGAACCTCGGTGAGCGCAAGAAGGCGCTCAACATGTTCGAGAAGGCGCTCGAGATCGATCCGTCGCATCGCGACACCCTCGAGGCCGTGATCGCACTGCAGGGCGCGCAGGGTGACTGGGAAGCGGTCATCCACGGCAAGCGAGGCCTGGTGCACACCGCGGACGAGCGGGAGAAGACGCAGCTGCTCAGCGAGATCGGCAGCATCTACTACGAGAAGCTGCAGAACCCGCAGAAGGCCACGGCCGCGTACCTCGAGGCACTCGAGATCGCGCCCGAGGATCACCAGCTGCTGCAGAAGACGCTCGATCTCTACACGGAGACCAAGCAGTGGAAGAAGGTGGTCGAGACCATCGAGCGCTTCGTCGCGCTCGAGAGCGACGGCATCCGCAAGGGCGCCTACAACCACGCCGCCGCGACGATCTGCCGTGACGAGCTGAAGAGCCTCGACGAGGCGATCGACTACTACAACCGGGCACTGGACGCGTTCTTCTCGAACCCCGACAAGCTCTCGGAGCAGATGCTGCCCCGCGCGCTGAAGTCGTTCGAGGCGATCGACAAGGTGCTGACCACGAAGCGTGACTGGAAGGGCCAGGAGCGCGCGTACCGCGACATGATCAAGCGGCTGCCAAAGGGCGGCGACCGGCCGGTGTTCACCAAGCTCCAGGTCGGCCTGTTCGACGGCCTCGGCGAGATCTATCGCTCGCGCCTCAAGCACTACCAGTCGGCCACGCAGGCGTTCGAGATCGCGCAGCAGATGGATCCGAAGAACGAGATGCGCGCGGACGGGACCGACCGTGCCGAGATCCTCGCCGAGCTCTATCTCGTCGCAGGACCGGACTACACGGACAAGGCAGTCGAGCAGCACATGCGCATGCTGCGTAACGAGCCGTTCAAGTACGACTCGTACAAGGCGCTGCGCAAGATCTACATGGACACGCACCAGTACGACAAGACCTGGTGCGTCTGCAACACGCTCGCCTTCCTCAAGAAGGCGGACCCGGACGAGCTGCAGTTCTACGAGCAGTACAAGCCGCGTGGGCTCGTCAAGGCCAAGAACATGATGTCGCCCGAGACGTGGGGCAAGCTCGTCCACCCGGACGAGAACCGCTTCATCTCGGCGATCATGGCTGCGGCCTGGCAGGGCGTCGCCGCGATGAAGGCGTTCCCGCACAAGGACTTCGGGATCAAGCGCAAGGATCGCCGCCAGCTGCAGGGCGACCCGCTGATGTTCAGCAAGCTGTTCTACTACGTCGCGCAGGTGCTGAACGTACCGCTGCCCGAGGTGTTCCTCGTCGAGGACAACAAGGCGGCGGACATCCAGCTCGCGAATGCGATCGAGAAGAACGAGCTGTGCCCGTCGTTCGTCGTGCGGCCGCACCTGCTGCAGGGCAAGAACGAGCGTGAGGTGGCGTTCCTGTCGGCGCGCCGGCTCACGTTCATGCGCCCCGAGTACTACCTGCGCATGCTGCTGCCGACGAACACCGAGCTCAAGGTCGTGGTGCTGACCGCGATCGTGATGCTCCAGCCGCGGTTCCCGGTGCCGCCGGATACCGTGCAGCTCGTGCAGCAGTACCTGCCCGAGATGCAGAAGCGGATGCCGCCCCACGCGATGGAGCAGCTCGGCATGGTCGTCCAGCGGTTCATCCAGGCGGCGCCCGAGATCAACCTCGCGAAGTGGGGCCATGCGGTCGACGCGGTCAGCCACCGTGCTGGCTTCGTGGTGTGCGGCGATCTCGAGGTCGCGGCGCGCATGGTCTCGGCAGAGCCGGTCACCGTCGGTGGCCCGCAGGTGAAGGACAAGATCAAGGAGCTCGTGCTGTACTCGATCTCCGAGGACTTCTTCGCCGTCCGCGCCCAGATGGGCCTCACGATCGCGGGCTAGTCGGCTTACCATCGCGGGATGCGAAGCGCGCTCGTCGTGCTGGTCGTCGCCGCCGGCTGTGGCCGGTTCGGCTTCGACTCGCACGGCAGCGCCGACGGCTCGCTCGCCGATGGCTCCGGTGTGCCGGGTGACGATGCCGATGCACCCGACGATGGTGCCGCGGTGGGGTGCTCGTCCGCGTTCGACCTGTGCGACGACTTCGAGGCGCCGGCGCTGAACGCCGCGATCTGGGCCACCGATCCGATGGTCTCGCTCGACACGGCACGCGCACACCGTGGCAGCCAGTCGGTCCACATCCACATGCCGGCGTTCGCGCCGAACACCGGCAACTACCAGACGCTCGGCGAGACCCAGACGAGCGCCTCGAGCACGACGTTCTGGGTGCGGGCGTGGTTCTGGCTGTCGGCGCTGCCGGCCAGCGGGAACGGCCTCGAGCTGATGACGGCCGAGCAGCCCGGCTTTGCAGGCGACTACGTGTTCGTGTTCTCCGACAGCACGCACGTCTACAGCCAGTTCGACCTCTCGTCGATGAGCGCGATGACGCCGGTCCCGATCGGCACCTGGTTCTGTGTCGTGTGGAAGGTCGTGCGGAGCACGGCGTCATCCGGATCGCTGGAGATCAGCGGTGACGTGCCGGCACTCGCGCTGGGAGATATCCAGACCGACTCCGCGAGCAATCCGATCACGCTCGTGACGCTCGGCATGGGCTTCGCGGGTTCCAACACGCCGAGCGCACAGCCCGCGCTCGACCTGTGGATCGATGACGTCATCGCCCATTCCGCACCGGTCTCGTGCGCGGAGTGATGGGGATCGCGCTAGTGTCGCCGGCATGAAGACTCGAGCCGCGATCGCGTTCGAACCGGGGAAGCCGCTGGTGGTCGAGGAGGTCGAGCTCGCGGGCCCGCGCGCGGGCGAGGTCCTCGTCGAGCTCAAGGCGACCGGCGTGTGTCACACGGACGAGTTCACGCGCTCCGGTGGCGATCCGGAGGGCCTGTTCCCGAGCATCCTCGGCCACGAGGGCGCGGGCGTCGTCGTCGAGGTCGGCCCGGGCGTGACCTCGGTCGCCGTCGGCGATCACGTCATCCCGCTCTACACGCCGGAGTGCCGGCAGTGCAAGTCATGCCTGTCGCGCAAGACCAACCTGTGCACCGCGATCCGCGCGACCCAGGGCAAGGGCGTGATGCCCGACGGCGAGAGCCGGTTCTCGCTGCGCGGCCAGAAGGTGTTCCATTACATGGGCACCTCGACGTTCGCGAACCACACCGTGTTACCGGAGATCGCGGTCGCCAAGATCCGCAAGGACGCGCCGTTCGACAAGGCGTGCTACGTCGGCTGCGGCGTGACCACCGGCATCGGCGCCGTGCTGTGGACCGCGAAGGTCGAGCCTGGCTCGACGGTCGTCGTGTTTGGCCTCGGCGGGATCGGCCTCAATGTCGTGCAGGGCGCACGCATGGCCGGTGCGACGATGATCGTCGGCGTCGATATCAACCCGGCGCGCGAGGCGGCCGGCCGCGCGCTCGGCATGACCCACTTCGTGAACCCGACCGAGCATCCCGACCGGCTCGTCGGCCACCTGATCGAGCTGACCGGCGGCGGCGCCGACTACAGCTTCGAGTGCGTCGGCAACGTCGAGCTGATGCGCCAGGCCCTCGAGTACTGCCATCGCGGCTGGGGCGTGTCGGTGATCATCGGCGTGGCCGGCGCCGGCCAGGAGATCGCCACCCGTCCGTTCCAGCTGGTGACCGGCCGGGTATGGAAGGGCACCGCATTC
>DAIRFU010000116.1:0-13584 GCA_036794935.1 Kofleriaceae bacterium
TTGTTCGCGAAGAAGTTGAGCACCTGCGCGGGCGCGCCGGCGAGCGCGCCGACCTGTCGCCGCCGGGCATCGAAGTAAGGAACGTCGAGCACCTTCGCGGGCGCGTCCGCGCGTGCGCCGAACGGACGCCGCCGCGCATCGAAGTACGGAAAGTCGAGCTCGTTCGCGAGTCGCGCGAGCGTGCCCGCGTAGCTCGTCGCGCCGGCGACCACGCGCGTGCCGGCCGCGAACGGTGCCGTCAATGCCGCGAGCCAGTCCGCAACAGGCTCGCAGTCGCCGTCGATGAACGCGACCACATCGCCCGTCGCGGCGTCGAACCCGGCATTCTTGTGCTCGTAGTACCCGGCGCTCGCCGGCAGCTCGAGCCAGCGCACGTCACGCGCGGCGAGTGTCGCGAGCCTCGCGCGAGCGCCGGCCGGCAGGCCCGCGTGCGTGACCACCAGCTCGGCATCCGCGGCGGTCAGCTGCGGCGCGAGCCGGGCGAGCAGCGCCGCGAGTGCCTCCGCATCGGAGTCCACGTTCCAGCTCTCGACGACCACCGATACCGTCACGACGCGGCCTTTCGCGCGGCGGCGGGCGCGAACCTGGCGTAGATGTCCCATGTCGCGCGCACCGCGGCATCGAGACCGAGCCCGGCGACGCGCTCGCGGGCAGCGGCCCCCATGCGCGCGCGAGCCGCTGGGTCGGCGAACAGCCGGAGCACCGCGCCGGCGATGCGCGCCGGATCGCGGCCCTCGACGACGTGCCCGGTCACCCCGTCGATCACGTGCTCGTGCGCGGCGCCGGCCGCGGCGACGACCGCCGGCAGCCCGCTCGCTGCCGCCTCGACGACGACGTTGCCGAAGGTCTCGGTCTCGCTCGCGAACGCGAACACGTCGGCCGAGGCGAACACCGCCGCGAGCTCCGCGCCGTACAGGCCGCCCGCCTCGATCAATCCCGGTCCCCGCAACGTCCCCGCGAGGGGACCCTCTCCGCCGACGACGAGCAGGTGCGCGTCCGGCCGCTGTGCGTGCACTGCCGCCCACGCCGCGGTGAGCGTGCCGAGGTTCTTCTCCTTCGACAGCCGCCCCACGTACAGCGCGACCGGCCCGTCACCGATGCCGTAGCGGGCGAGGGCGCGGCGATCGCGGCGCGCCGGATGAAACAGCTCGAGGTCGACGCCACGGCGCACCCGGCACACGCGGTCGCCCGGCACGCCGAGGGCGGCCAGCCGGTCCTCGACCGCCTGCGATGGCGCGAGGCACAGGTCGGCCTGCTTGTAGAACCAGCCGACGATCGGCTCGACGATGCTGCGGATCATCGGTAGCCCGGTCATCTGCGCGGCGTACTCGGCGACCTCGGTGTGGTACTGCGCGAGCACCGGCAAGCCGAGCATCCGCGCGGCGATCAATCCCGCGATGCCGAGCGGACCGGGTGACGCGAGCTGCACGATATCCGCCGAGCGCGATAGCCACGCGACCAGGGCCGGCAGCTCGGGCACCGTCCACGTCATGTCGGGATAGATCGGCAAGCACGCCGTCATCGCCGCCGGCATGCGGACGACCTCGTCGACGACGCCCGGCCGCTGGGCGCCGACCAGGGACACCTCGTGACCCGCATGCCGCGAGGCCGCGACGAACCGGCGCAGACCGATCGCGATCCCGTTCGTGTCGTCGACCGTGTCGGAGATGATCGCCACGCGTGGCGAGAGATCGGAGTGCCCCTGCAGCATCGTCATGCGGCCGTGCCGAGCAACCCGCGTACCTTCGATGCCTGCCGGAAGCTGCCCGGGCCTTGCCGCCATGAGCCGCCGTCCCCGACGAGGATCTGACGCTCGCGTCGCGACAGTGACAGCTGTTGCCGCACTGGTCGGACCGCGACCGCCGGCTCGTACGCGTAACGTGGGCGTTCCCCCGAGCGATCGCTCCAAACCTAGGCGACGCGAGGATCGCGTGCGGCCGAGATCGGCGAGCTCCGGGGCGATATCGAGGCCATACGGTTCGCGCGCGAAGCCCCGGGCGACGGTCCATCAGGTAGCCACTCGCGTGGCCGACAATCGAGGAACGTGCCGGCGCCTGCCACATCGCCGGGGAGCCCGCGTGCGTGCTCCCAGCTCGCGGCATCGCCGCTCTTGCCGGACTGCCCCCACGGTGTGACGGTGTCGCGAGCGACGCAGGCGCGATCACCGCCGCGATCCGATGTTGCCACTCGGCCTCGGCGTCGGCGTCGGCGTCGGCATCGGCGAGCAGCCGCGCGGCGTCGTTTCGCGAGCCGATCCGCCGGTCGCCGACCACCGCCTGGCCTACGCAATGATCTCGTGCAGTCGGGATGCGTCGAGTACACGCGCCGCGATGGCGCGCATCCCGAGCACGTCGGCCTTGAGTAGGCGGTGCACGCCGTCGAGGACCACGAGCTGGTCGCGCGCGAGCAAGTCGATCGGATAATCGAGATCGGCGTCGAGCACGCGCCGCCACTGCGTGGCATAGCGGTCCGGAGCCAGCCGCACCTGCTCCGGCGTCACCGCGAAGTGGCGCTCGCCATCACGCCACCACGGCAGCTCGAGCTGCCAGCGCAGCTCGACGAGCGGCACCTCGCGCACCGGCAAGCTCAACGCGTGGAGCCGAGCGCGATCCCAGGTCACGTTCGGGAGCACGGCCTGCAGCGCCGGTGGCACGAGTGGCCACAGGTCGAACGGCCTGACATCACGCAGCTGATCCATCCCGATGGCTCCCGTATCGTGCCGACTCTCGCGCAGGGCAGCCCATGAACGCTGTTACCGCGGCCTTCGCAGACTGACAGCTCATTGCACGAGCGAGATCGCGCTGTCACATGGCGGCGTGTTCGCGCGCTCCGCACACGACTGAGCCGCGCGAACGAGATCGCGCTGTCACATGGCGGCGGGTTCGTGCGCTCTGCGCGGGCGAGCCGCGCGAACGAGACCGCCCTGTCACATGGCGGCGGGTTCGCGCGCTCCGCACGAGTGAGCCGCGCGAACGAGACCGCCCTGTCACATGGCGGCGGGTTCGTGCGCTCTGCGCGAGCGAGCCGCGCGAACGAGATCGCGCTGTCACATGGATCTTTTCCGGCAAGTTTGGCGCCGGAGCCTCCTCGATCAGCTTCTGGTGGCGACGCAATCAACCGCAAGGACTTCGATCTGAACTGGAACGCGCCGCTGGAAGCGGCGGCGGGTTCGTGCGCTCTGCGCGGGCGAGCCGCGCGAAATCAACCAGCCGCGCACGCGCGGCACGACAAGGGGCACGCGCCACGGGCAACTCACAGCGGCGCCGGGCTCTAGTATCAGTGCGAAAATCATTCGTGCAATGCGACGAGCTGGTCGACGACATAGAGCGCGACGTCGAGGCTCTAGTATCAGTGCGAAAATCATTCGTGCAACGGCAGGGTGGCAGATGCGTGCGATTTCGCTGTCAGACCTCTGTGCTACGCAATGACACATGGCTCGCACTCGCGCCCGCAAGCAGCACGTCCAGCTCGATCTCGCTGATGCGCGCGCGCAGACCGGTCGCGGCGGCTGGCGCCGAAACGCCGGGCGCAAGAAGAAGCCAGGCGCGATCTCGCACGGCACGAGGCCCGAGCATCGGGCCTATCACCCGGAGCACGTCACGCTCCGCCTCGCCGACGGTGCGCCGTCGCTCGCGCGTGACTACCTGATGAAGCTCATCCGCAAGGTGATCGCGGAGTCGCACAAAGCAGACTTTCGCATCAACGAGTTCAACGTGCTCGACAATCACCTGCACCTGATCGTCGAGGCCGCGAGCAAGCTGACCATCGCGCGCGGCGTGCAGGGGTTCGCGGTTCGGCTCGTCAAGCGGGTGAACGCCACGCTGAAGCGAACCGGCAAGCTCTTCGCGCACCGCTATCACGCTCGCGCCCTGCGCACACCGCGCCAGGTGTTCAACACGCTTCGCTACGTGCTGTTCAACCGGAAGCATCATGCCGCGGAGAAGCGCTTCAGCAAGTACTGGGTCGATCCCTACTCCAGTGGGCCGTGGTTCGCGGGGTGGGCCGAGCCGATCTCTCGCCACGCTTGGATGGTGCAGGATCTCGTCGGGACCGCGTCACCGACGAAGCCGGCGACCGTCTGGCTGCTCACGACGGGCTGGAAGCAGCAGCACGGCTTGCTGCGCTTCGACGACGCGCCTGCATGATGTGCCACCATCCTGCGCTCGTCACGCGCGCGCCGGTCGAGTGACGAATGGCCTGAGGTCGTGAGCGCGCAGGCGTGCCTGCCGATGCCGCCAGCGCTGGCTCGGTCGACGTGACCGGTGCATCCGCGGCCCACTGCAGGAGCTCTCCCCCTGTGCCAGGGTAGTTGTCGCATGACGCTGGCGGCCTGAAAGGCGCCCGCGTTCTCCACCACCGTTCGCACACGGGGGACCGAGGACCCATTGTCTCTTTACTCTGAAGGCTTCCGAAACCGGAGGGTCGAACGACTCACCGGGCCCAACCCGATGTCGGCGACCGCGTTGGCGGGCGAGACCGGCGTCGCACAGTCCACGCTCTCGAAATGGCTGAAGGCAGCAGGTACCGTCGCGCCCAAGATGGCCCGTCGCGACAAGCAGAAGAGCCCGCCGACTTCGACGAAGCGGCCCCAAGACCTGACCGCCGAGGAGAAGATGGCATTAGTGCTCGAGGCCGCTGCAGTACCCGAGGCCGAGCTCGGTGCGTTCCTGCGGCGCAAGGGCGTGCACGAGGCACAGCTCGCCGAGTTGCGAGAGCAGGTCACGCAACTCGCGGTTGCGGGGCTGCGTGGGCCAAGCAAGCGTGACCGCAAGGCAGCGAGCGTCGAGGCTCGCCGGGTTCGCGACCTCGAGCGCGAGCTCCAGCGCAAGGAGAAGGCGCTCGCCGAGGCCGCCGCGCTTCTCGTCCTGAAAAAAAAAGTCCAGGCGATCTGGGGGGACGAGGACGACGACACGGACCCGAGGAACGACGAATGATTCGTAAGCTCGTCGAAGAAGCGGTCGCGGCTGGTGCTCGTCGCGAGCCCGCGTGCGAAGTGCTCGGCTTGACCGTGCGAACACTCGAGCGCTGGGGCGACGTCGACGACGACGGTCGTCATGGGCCAAACACGGTCCCGGCGAACAAGCTCTCGGACACCGAGCGCAAGAAGCTCATCGCGATCGCGACGAGCCCGGAGTTCCGCGACCTGTCACCGAGCCAGATTGTTCCCCGCCTGGCCAACCGCGGTGACTACGTCGCCTCGGAGTCGACGGTCTACCGCGTGCTCCGCGACGAGGACATGCAGCATCACCGTGGTCGGTCGCGCGCGCCGGTATCACGTCCGCAGGAGCACGTTGCCGATGGGCCGTGGCAGCTGGCCTCGTGGGACATCACGTACCTTCGCAGCCTCGTACGCGGACAGTTCTTCTACCTGTACCTCGTCGAGGACGTGTGGAGCCGCATGATCGTCGGCTGGGAGGCGCGCCCGCCATGCCGATGTCGCCATCGCTGGCTTGCTCGACGTGTTCGCGGCATTGCCGGGGACACTGTCGCTGGCGAGGGGGGCGTGCGCCCGCCCGTCGTGGCGCTCCGGGCTCGAGAACGAATCACTGCGCAAATCAACGCGCATCTCCGAGGTAGAAGCTCCCGATGGCGTGCCGGCCGACGGCAGAGCGGTCATGCGCAGCTGGGATTACCTGTCGCGTGTCATCGAGCGAGCTCGTGCATCGCGAGCGCGAGTGCGGCCGGCAAGGTCTCCCCCGAGGAACGCCCAGAGGCCAACAGAGGCCAACAGCGGCCAAGAGCGCCAAGGCACGAAGGCCGGCTTGTCCGCCCACGCACGGTCTCGCGTCGATCATGTCGTCCTTGCCGCCGTTGGCGTCTCCGCGGCCTTGGCCTCTCCACATTCTCTGCGAGCGCAACATGCATCCGCACTGCAATTGCCTCCAGAGCGACCGATGGCTTCAGCTGGTGGACCGCGCAGGCGCGCCCGCCATGCCGATGTCGCCATCGCTGGCTTGCTCGACGTGTTCGCGGCATTGCCGGGGACACTGTCGCTGGCGAGGGGGGCGTGCACCCGCCCGTCGTGGCGCGCCGGGCTCGAGAACGAATCACTGCGCAAATCAACGCGCTCCGCAGCGGCGGAGCACACGTCGCATCTCACCGATTCGATGCCCTGCAATTCGAGCGCGAGCGCGGTCGGCCTACCAGAGGAACGCCAGCGGGCCAAGCGTGCCAGGCCAGGCAACGATCGGAGCTGCATCGCGCAGCGCGGGGCGCATTCGGGCCCTCGTCGTTCCTGTCCGGGCGCCGCGGCTGGCTGGCGTCAGGCTGCGAGCGCCGGTTCGTCCCGCAGGTGCAGCGACACATCGCGCTGCCAGCTCAGCGTGCGCTCCGGACGTCCAGCTCGATGTGCCGATCGCCGAGCAGCTCGCCGGTGGCGCGCGCGAGGGCGGCCGAGGCATTCGTGTGGCCGAGCACGGCGGTGAGCTCGGAGAGCTGGGCGGCGGCGAGCTCCTCCTGGCGCTGGGCGACGAGGAAGTTCGACGACGTGCCGTTCATGAACTTGCGCTGCTCGACCTCGAGGCTCTTCTCGGCGAGCTCGCGGAAGTGGGCCGCTGCCTCGACCTGGCGCGCGGCGCTGCGCTGGTTGCGGACGGCATCGCGGACGGCGAGCCAGATCTGCTGGACGAGCTGCTCGCGCCGCGTGACGTTCGCGGCGTGCCGCGTGCGCTCGATCTCGGCGGCGGCCTTGGTCGCGCGACGCAGCGGGGTCCAGCTCAGGTTGAGCAGCACGTTCCAGCCGCGTCCCTCGATCGTACCGAGCTGGTTCAGCGCGTCGCCGTAGCGCTCGTCCTGACCGACGACGCTGCCGGACAGGCCGAGATCGATCTGTGGCAGCGTGTCGTTCTCGGCCTTGCGGACCGCGAGCTGTGACGAGCGCAGATCGAGATCCATCTGGACGAGCTCGGGGCGGTGGGTGAGCGCGGTCGCGAGCGCGGCCTCGGCGGAGATGTCGTGAGGCATGAAGTGGGGCACGTCCGTGGGCAGGATCGGCCGCGTCCACTGGTCGCGGGGCAGGTTGAGGATCGCGCGCAGCTGATCGGAGGCGAGCGCGATCGCCTCCTCGGCCTGGACGAGCTGGAGCTGGCGCTGCGCGAGCGTGCTCTCCGCGGAGATCATGTCGGACGGAGGGAGGACGCCGGAGTCGATCTGGCGGCGGGTCAGATCGAGCTGCTGCTGGGCGCGCTGATGGGAGCGGCGGTCGAGGTCGTAGCGGTAGAGGGCCTGGACCAGGTCCCAGTACGCGGCCTCGGTGCGCTCGACGATCTCGGCGACGACGACCGAGAGCTGCTGCTTCTCGCGCTCGCTGCCGAGGCGAGCCTGCAGCACCGTGTAGCGCGGCACGTCGAGGTCGAACGAGAAGCCGCGCAGCAGCGGCTGGGTGACGCCGACGGACAGGGTCGAGCGATAGTTGAGCGGCGCGACCGCGGTGCCGAGGGTCGAGTGCGACCGGCTGCTCACGAAGTCGAGCGAGAGCTGCATGCCGGTCGCGAGGCGCTGGCCGAGGGAGACGCTCCACCGATCGTCGGACAGCTCGAGGATCTCGCCGGGCATGCCCTCCTGCGACGTGGCCGGCGGCGTCCGCGAGCTGCCGTGGATGTACGAGGCATCGAGGGTGGGCTCGAAGAGCCCGCCGGCGACGGTGACACCGAGGTCGGCGACGCGGGTCGCGCTGCGCTCGAGGCTGACGCCGAGGTTCTGCCGGACCGCGACCTGGAGGGCCTCGCCGAGGTCGAGGCGCCACGCGGCGGCCGCGTCTGCATCGTTCGGCAGCGGTGGGGTCTCCGAGAGGAAGTCCGGTGGCGTGTAGGCGGTCGCCGCGTCGTCGGCGTACGCCGAGGCGGGGAGGGCGAGGGCGAGGGCCAACAGGAGGACGGACCGGCGACGCTGCATCGCCGGATCGTAAGACGTGATGGTTCGGTGTCGAGATTCTTCCACTGAAATTCGCGATCACGACACGTGCGTGCAACGTCGTGTTGCAGGACTGACAACGCATCGGGTGGCGAGTTGCGCCAGGGTGACACGATAGGCCCGCGCGTTCGCCAGCCTGGCGCGGCCGGGGCCGATCGCGATTGCAACGGCGGCGGTGCAGCGGTAACTAGGGCGCCCATGCGCGCCCACGTTTGTCCCCTTGCCCTCGTCCTCGTCACGTTTGGCGCCGCATGCGGCGGCAGCGCGCGCACCCAGAAGCCGGCACTCTCCGCGACGTGGACCGCGCCCTCGATGTTCGAGAAGGTGCCGGCGGACTCGCCGTACCTGATCGCGGTGCTCGATCCGATGCCGGAGCTGATGCGCAAGAAGTCATT
The DNA here is from genome assembly GCA_036794935.1 of Kofleriaceae bacterium. GTDB lineage: Bacteria > Myxococcota_A > Polyangia > Haliangiales > Haliangiaceae > JABFXX01. The sequence goes on from DAIRFU010000116.1 coordinate 8,307, forward strand.
CGCGGCGATCGACGAGAAGCTCACCGCCGCGATCGCCGAGATGGAGAGCCAGCGGGCGGTGGATCGCGCGACGCTGCCGGTGGACAAGCGCCTCCTGTACGCGTTCCTCGACGAGGTCAAGGGCAAGGACCTCACGCACTGGGGCCGCGATCTCGGCTTCGATCCGAGCGGCCGGTTCGTGCTCTACGGGCTGTCGGTGTGGCCGGTGCTGCGCGTCGCGGTCACAAACGAGGCGCGGGTCCGCGAGGTGATCGCGCACATGCTGGCGGCGGCCGGCGTACCGGTCGTGGAGCATTCGCTGAAGGGCCGCGGCTACTGGCAGTGGAGCCACGACAAGATCTCGGTGATCGCGAGCGTGCTCGGCGGCGAGGTGGTATTCGCCGTACTGCCGACGCCGGCCTTGCCGCGCTTCTTGCCCATCGTGCTCGGCCTCGAGCACCCGGCCCGCACGCTCGCCGAGCACGACCGGCTCAGCGAGCTGACCACTCGCCACCGGTTCCTGTCGACGATGGTTGGCTATCTCGACGCGAAGATCTTCGCGGACATCCTGACCCAGCGCGCGCCGAGCGCGAGCACGGAGCTCGACCGCCCGCTCCACGATGCGCTCGGCCCCATCGATCCGACGTGCAAGGTCGACATCGATCGGCTCGTCGCCATCGCCCCGCGGCTCGTGTGGGGCTATCACCAGATCGACACCCACGGCGTGCACGGCTCGTTCATCATCGAGACGCCACCCGCGATCACGGCCGAGCTCGAGCGCCTGCGCGTCGCCGTGCCGGAGGTGAGCACCGGCCTTGGCGACCCGGCGACGTTCCGCATCGGGCTCGCGGTGAAGCTCGACGCCGTGCTGCCGATGCTGCGCAAGCTCGCCGATCACGTCCACGCCCAGCCGTTCGCGTGCTCGTGGTTCTCGCCGATCAACGGCGCGGTGGATCGGCTCGCCGACTCGCTCGCGAAGCAGCTGCCACCCGCGCTGCTCGGGTTCCGCGGCTTCTCGCTGACGCTCGACGAGATGACCCGCGAGCCACTCGATATCCACGGGCACGCGGTGGCAGTCGGCGACCACGTCGCCGACCTCGTCGCGCTCGCGATCCACACGCTGCCGGGCATGCAGAGCGTGAGCGTGCTCCCCGACGGCCGGCCCGTGCAGCTGCCGCTCGCGCTCCTCGGCGTGCCGGCGACGACGGCGGGCTACGTGGCGACCCGGGTGGACCGCGCCGTGCTCGCGATCGGGCCGACGGCCGCGGCCGAGGTGACGCGGGTGCTCGAGCTGCCGCTACCGCCGCGCTCGCCGCTGTTCTCGTTCGGCGCGGACATGCAGCGCTTGCTCGAGCTGGGGCTCATCGACGCTGCCGACACCAGCGGTATGAAGAACGTCGCCCTGCAGCTCGACGTCGGTCCCCAGGGCCTCGCATTCGAGATCTACGCGACGTATCCGGCGACGCCCACCTCCGGCGCACCGGCGAAGCTCGCGCACTAATCCGGCGGCAGCGGATCGTCCTTGTCACGGAACAGGCGCATCCGCACCCGCTCGTGCTGGCGCTGCTTGTACGCCTCGTGGCTCGACGCACCGGACTCGTTGCGCTGCGCGGTCGCCTTGTCGCAGACCTGGAACTCGGTGAGCACGAACACGACGTGCGAGAGCTCGGGGGGCATCTCGTGCTTGGGCACGAGCCGCTCGAGCCGGAGCGGCAGGTCGGCGACGAAGTTGATGATCCGGTACTCGGGGCCGGAGAACTCGTTGAACGGGACCTCGGCCGGCTCCCTGCCATTGACCTCGTCGGCCGCGAGCACGGTCTTGAGATCGATGAGCTGGTTCACCGACTCGCCGGGCACGATGTAGTTGAACGGGATGAGCTGGCGCGCGAGGGTCGCGAGCATCGGCAGGATGTCGGCGTACTGCGGCACGATCAGGCGGAACCGCAGCTTGTCGTAGATGCTCGCCGCGAGCGTGGACTTCTTCGCGAGCAGCTTCGTGATCTGGGAGTCGCGTGGCTTGCGGCTCCACTCGAACTCGAGCAGCGGGGCGCCGGCCGCGCGGAGCTGCTCGACGACCTGGAGCACCTTGAGCTCGATCTCGCGGAAGATGATCTCGTCGGAGACCGAGACCTTGAGCAGCGCCTGGCGGCCGTTGATGTGATGGATGATGTGCATCACCTTGAGCACGACGCACGCCCACTTCTGGTGCGGGCCGCTACTCGAGGCGACGAGGAACAGGTCGCGGGCCGGCAGGTCGGCGGCGACCTCGTCGGGGATCGCCATCGCGAACGCGCGCGCGAGATAGTCGACCGAATCGCTGCGGATGTCCTCGAAGCGCTCCATCTCGGCTTCGGACTCGGGGTCGAACTCGTTGAGCCGCAGGAACCGATCGACCTCGGCGTGGTCCTGGAAGTTCAGCCGGTGCCAGTCGATGACCGAGTCTCCGCGCAGCATGAGCCGCACGCAGTCCGCATCGGCGAGCGTGAGCTCGCCGGCGCCGGGCGCGCGCGCGACGCGCGGTAAGACGGTGGCCACCACCTGCCCAGTCTACTAACAAAACCGGGGCCGGCGACCGCGAAGAAGATCTACTTCGTGCTTCGGGTCAGCCGGAGTGTGGCTGCGAACAGGCCCACGACCCCCAGCCCCGCGAGCACGTTTCCAATGACGGCGATCATGACTGCTACCTCTTCTCGTCAACGCGTCGGTACATCCGAGTGTTCCGAGATCGTCGCGTGGTCACGGGCGCGAGTCCACAAATCGGCGCGCTTTCGGTTGCCACTCCCGAGGGTCGACGGGGGGCGATGTCGTACACCGCCCGGTCACAGCGCTGCCTCGAGCGTGACGCCGGCGGAGAGCACCTCGCCGCCCGATTTGATCGAGGGAAAGCCGGGGTTCGAGCTCTGCGTCCCGGCGAGATCGGGATCTTCGTCGCGGACGCTCGTGTACGGGTCATACGGGCCGGTCCCGTCGTATACGTCCTTCACCGTGCGCCGCGTCGTGACGATCTGGACCTGGACGTGGGCATCGAGGCGCAGTCGGTTCCACACGTAGCCCGCTCCGAATGCGACGGTGTGCTTGGCGCCATCGAGCAGGTTCGTCACGCCGCGCTGGTCCTTCGGCACCGCGGAGGTCTCGAACCCGTAGCCGCCTCGGAACACGACGCCCTCGTCGGTCAGCGACTCGAGGCCGGCGCGCGCGCTGAACGTGTCCTCGAACGGCACCTCGGGGGCTCGGCCGGGAACCGGGGCCGTCGGGCGCGCGTACGGACCGGGATATCCCGACCACAGCGCGTACCCGAGATCGAGCGTGGCGGCGAGCTCGTCGGTCTGCCAGGCGATCCCCGCACCGAGCTGGTGCGGCGTGAAGTGCCCGGACGTGCGCAGATCGACATCGATCACCTCGCCACCGACCACCGCCTTCGTGCGCGTCTCGACCGGGACCTCGAAGCGCTGGCGATACACCGCGCCGAGTCTCAGCGAGGGCGTCAGCTGCCACTGCGCTCCGGCGAGCACGCGCGCGATCGCCGGCGCGCGCTGATCGACCCGCGCGTCGAGACCCTCGGCTCCCTCGCTCGCGTGGCTCCCACCGGAGAGCCCGGCGAGCAGATCGAGTGCCGCACCGAGCGACAGGCCGTGGCCGAGCCGCACGGCCGCACCGGGCAGCACGACCATGCGCGACAGCCGATCGGCGTAGTACGGGTAGAACGCCCGGTCCGGCGCCGGCGCGGCGATCCGCGCGACATCGCGCCTCAGCAGGTGGAGCCCGAGGCCGACGCTGACGTGGCTCGCGATCGCGCGGCCGAGCCGAAGCGGGGTGCGGAACGCGAGCTGGAACCCGAAGGCATCGAGCAGCTTCGCGCGCGTGCTGTTGATCGACAGGTGCGAGTACGCGCCGACCGTACCGACGACGAGCTCGCCGCCGGGCGAGCCGACGAGCCCTGCGGGATCGTAGTAGAGCGCCGACGCGTCGACGGCGGCGGCGACGCCGGTGTTGGCCTGACCGGCGCGTCGCGAGGTCAGCCCGAAGACCTCGACCGGATTGGCGCGCGCCGGCACACTCGCGCCGAGCATGGCGAGCGCCAGTTGCCAACGCAGGAGCCCCACCCGGTTGCCGTAACATGAAATCGCGGATCGAGGGCGACCGCGCGAGCCGTTGCTACGGTCTTCGGTATGCGCATCCTGCTGCTCGCCGCGCTCGCCGCCTGCACGCCGCGCCCGGCCGAGACGCCGCCCGGCGCCGAGCCCGAGGCGCCCGCCTTCCCGCGGATCGCGAGCTACCGGATCGAGACCTCGCTCGATGCCGACGCCAAGCAGATGCTCGCGAAGGTCCCACTCGCGATCGTCGATGCCGAGGTCGGCGCACTCGACCCCGATGCGCTGCGTGCGGTGCGCGCGGCGAACGCGCAGCTCGTGCTGCTCGCGTACCTGACGTCCGAGGAGATCGCGCGCGAGCCCGATGCCGACGAGCGGCCGCTCGCCGACGCGCGGTTCATGCGGATCCCGGCGAGCGCGTGGCTGCTCGAGCCGGGCTCGCTGACCACGGCCGAGACGTCGCCGACCGCCACGCGGATCCGCGTTGCCGATCCGGATCGCTTCGAGGTCGCGCGCCCGGACTCGCAGTTCTACGGCCCCGACGAGCCGACCTACTTGTTGATCGGCGACGAGCACGTGAAGCTCGTCGGCAGGCAGGGCGACGAGCTGATCGTGGAGCGCGGGTTCCGCTCGACGCCGACCGCGCACCCGGCCGGCACGCCGATCGCCGGCCACGTCGTGTTCTTCGCCGGTACGTGGATGCTCGACATCACCGGCGCGTGGCGCGAGCAGCTCGCCGACGAGGCCGCGGCGCTCGTCGATGACGGGCCGTGGACGGGCGTGTTCCTCGACGTCTGCTTCGAGGACATCGGCTTTCTCAACGGCGGCAAGCTCGACCTCGATCGCGACCGCATCCCCGACGACGTGCGCGTCGCGTCGCAGCGATGGAAGGCCGGCTTCGGCGAGCTCGTCGCCACGCTGCGCGGCCGCCTCGGCCCCGAGGTGCCGATCGTCGCGAACCCGGGCGCGCAGGACTGCCCGCACGACGGGCTCGACGGTATCTTGCTCGAGGGCTGGCCGATCGGGCTGCCCGAGGACTTCCTGGAGTTTCAGACCGGGCTCGATCGCTACCTGCGCTGGACGCGGCGGCCGGGCCGGCTGCCGCTCTCGGTCGCGAACGCCTACTCGCCGAAGATCGGCTTCGGCACGATCGAGCAGGGCCAGGACGAGGTCGCGCGCACCGACTACGCGGCGATGCGGTTCGGCCT
>DAIRFU010000117.1:0-3274 GCA_036794935.1 Kofleriaceae bacterium
TGTGCGCCGTCGCGGCCGTCTCGCTTCGTCGTGCTCGCGGTGCTGGCCGCGCTCGCGCTCGCGGCCGTGCAGTGGGTGCCGGCGGTGTTCGCGATCGCGGCGGGCGCCGGCGCGAACGCCGACGCGATGCCGCTCGCTCGGTTGATCGAGCTCCTCGTGCCGCTCGGCCACGAAGCGAGTGGCTGGTTTCCGAGCGTGTTCGTCGGCGCGCCGCTGCTCGCGCTCGCCGCGCTCGGTGCACCGCGGCGGCGCTTCGCGATCCTCGCCGGCGTGCTCGCGGTGCTCGCGCTGGTCGCCGGTCGCGGTGACTGGCCGGCCTGGCTCGGCGCGCCCGAGCTGCACGTCGCCGCGCTCGCGATCATCGCGGGCCCGCATGCGGCCGCCGGGTTCGACGTGCTCGTCGCCGGCACGCGCCGCGGCTGGCTCGCGCTCGTCGCCGGGGCCGTCGCGACCGGCCTCGCGCTCGTCGCGCTCGTCGCGTTACGCGCGCAGGTCGACGTCACCGCGACCGCCGCGGCCACCGCGATCGATCGCGCGCTGGTCGGCGGCGGCCTGGCGCTCGCGTGCTGCGCGGCCACCGCGGTGCTCGCGTGGAGGTGGCGCCCCGCGCTGCCTCGTGCGCGCGGCGTCGACGTCCGCTCGCTCGTGCTCGTCGTGCTCGTCGTCGCGCCGAGCGCCGGCGCGCTGCCGCTCGCGATCCCACGGGTCGACCGCGCGATCGTCGACGAGCCGCCGCCGTGGGTCGCGCTCGCGCTCGCGCCCGGCGAGCTGACGATCGTCGATGGCCAGCCGGCGCCCGACGCGAGTCCGGTGCGCGTGTTCCGGCCGGTCACCACGTTCGCGGGTGGCGCGCGTACGCACGCGGAGACGCTCGCCGATGCGATCGCGACGCTCGCCGGCACCTCCGCGGCGAAGTGGGGCATCGCGGCCGCGCGCAGCGAGGATCCGGCGCGGCCCGCGATCCACGATCGCGTGTGGCTCGCGGCGGCGAGCGCGGGCGGCCAGCTGCTCGATCGCTACGGTATTGCGCTCGCGGTGCTGCCCGCGTCGATGGCAGGCAATCGCGGGCTGCGCGGCGTCGCGAAGCGCGGTGACTGGGCCCTCGTGCGTTACCCGGCATCGCCGCCCGCGGCGATCGTGGGCGAGTGGATCTTCGCGCCCGATGTCGACACCGCGCTCGCGCGCCTGTTCCCGCCCGGCGCGGGACGCGGGCTCGGCAGTGGTCTCGTCGTGCTCGCGGGGCAGGGCGCGCAGAACCAGGACGAGCCGGCGCCCGCGCAGCCGTGCGCGGTCGAGCGCTGGTCGGGAGGCGCGATCGATCTGCGCTGCACCGCCGAGCGCGCCGCCTACGCGGTCGTGTCGTCGACCGCCGCGCGCGGCTGGTCCGTCGAGGTCGACGGCGGGGCACGGCCGTGGCGCACCGCCGACGTGTTGCGACGCGCGGTCGCGGTGGACGCGGGCGAGCATCGCATCGCGTGGCGCTACTGGCCGCCGGGCCTGACGCTCGCACTCGCGCTCGCGGCGCTGGGCAGCGGGGTCCTGCTCGCGCTATGGCTCGTGTATGGCCGCGATCCCCACGCTCGAGACCGAACGCCTGATCCTGCGCGGACCGACGTCGACTGATCACGCCGACCTGTGCACGATGTTCTGTGACCCCGAGGTCACCAGGCACGTCGGCGGTGCGCCGCTCACGAGCGAGGAGGTCTGGGCGCGCGTGCTGCGCTACATCGGACACTGGCAGCTGTTCGGCTTCGGCACGTGGATCGTGCGCGACAGGGCCGGCGCGTTCGTCGGCGAGGTGGGCATGTTCGACTACCGGCGGGTGATCTCGACCGCGCTCGACGTCCCCGAGGTCGGCTGGGGGCTCGCGCACGCGCAGCAGGGCAAGGGCTACGCGACCGAAGCCGTGCAGGCCATGCTCTCGTGGGGTGACGAGCACTTCGATCGGCAGCCGATGAGCTGCATCATCGACCCAGGCAACGCGCGCTCGCTGCGTCTCGCAGAGCGCTGCGGCTTTCGCGAGATCACGCGTGCGACCTACAAGGACGCGCCGATCATCGTGCTGCGGCGCGACTGATCAGTCCTCGCCGGCACACACGCGGTCGAGCGTCTCGCGCGACGACCTCGTACGGCCGTTCGCGATCTCCCACACGGTCTCGACGATGCGCTCGTTGACCGGCGTGGGCACGCCGTGCGGCTTGCCGCGGGTGACGACTTCGCCGTTCAAGAAATCGATCGCCGGCGTGCGGCCGCGCTCGATCGCGGCGAGCATCGACGACCTCATGCGGCGGTAGCGCAGGCCGACCGCGAGCAACAGCGCGTGCTTCGCGGTCAGGCTCGCCGAGCCACGTGACACGCGGTCTGCATCGGAGAGCGCGATCCACTCGAGGTCGAGCGTGCCGGCGACCTTCTCGAGCCGGACACCCTCGGCGCGCGCGACGGCCACGCACTCGCTCATCGCCTCGAGCGCGAGCCGGCGGTAGCGGCGCACGCGCACGAGCGGACCGAGTCGCTCGCCGGCGATCGTGCCGAGGGCCGACACCGCGCAGTTGAGCGCGAGCTTGCTCCAGCGCGCGCCGCGCAGGTTGTCGGTCAGCGTGACCGGACCGATCGCCTCGAGCAGCTCGCCGATGCGGCGCAGGTCCTCGTCGATCGCGCCGCCGAGCCGGCCGACCGTGAAGCCACCGGCCGCGGTCCGCTCGTAGCGGCCGGGCTCCGGCATCGACGCGCTCCACGCGACGATCGCCCCGATCACGCGATCGGCGCCGACCGCCGGGGCGAGCCGCTCCTCGCACAGGCCGTTCTGGAGCACGACGACCTGGCCATCGCTCGCCAGGTGGGGCAGGGCGGTGCGCGCCGCGTCCTCCACGTTCGGCGGTTGGGTCGCCAGGATGACCAGATCATACGTACCCTCCGGCGCGGGCGAGACCCAGCCGCGAACGACGCGCTCCTCGCCCTCATCGAGCACGCGAAACCCCGCCGTGTCGACCGCCGTCCGGATCACGGCGTTCGTCGAAACGGCCGTAACTGCAGCGCCGACCTCGGTCAGGGTCGCGGCGACGATGCCGCCGATGCCGCCGGCGCCCATCACGAGAATTCTCGGCTGCGGGTTCATGGTCCTTTGCTGCTTTATACGAAAAGTGCTCGGATTTTGGGGAAGTCGGCGGGAGGGCGTAGAATTTCGAGCATCTGATGGAGATCACGTTCTGGGGGGTGCGGGGGAGTTACCCGGTACCCGGCGCTGGCACCGTCAAGTATGGCGGGCAGACGTCGT
>DAIRFU010000117.1:3284-13543 GCA_036794935.1 Kofleriaceae bacterium
TGCTGGAACTTTGGGGAAGTCCCACTCCAGGCGTAGAATTCACTCAACCGATGAAGATCACGTTCTGGGGGGTCCGGGGGAGCTATCCCGTGCCCGGCGCGGCGACCGTTCGATACGGTGGCCAGACGTCGTGCGTGGAGGCTCGCACCGAATCCGGAGAGACCGTGATCGTCGATGCCGGCACCGGCATGCGCCAGCTCGGCAACAAGCTCGCGCGCGAGTCCGGGGGCAAGCCGGGGCATCACCACGTGCTGCTCTCGCACGTCCACTGGGATCACATCCAGGGCCTGCCGTTCTTCTCGCCGGCGTACATCCCGGGCACGAAGATCTCGGTCTACGCGCTGCTCACCGCCGCCGACGAGCTCAACCAGGTGATCGGCGGGATCACGCGCCACGAGTTCTTCCCGATGCCGCTCGAGTCGGTCCCGGCGCACTTCGATTTTCACCAGGTCGAGCCCGGTGTCGACTTCGTGATCGGCGGGTTTCACATCACCCCGATCGCGCTCAACCATCCGTTCGGCTCGGTCGGCTATCGCATCGACGCGGACGGCTCGTCGTGGGCGTATGTCGCCGACACCGCGCCATTCGATCAGGTGCTGCACAAGCAGCACTTCCTCGCCGGGCTCGAGCCGCTGTCCGCGGACGACGTCACCGCACTCGGCGCGATGCGCGACGCCCTCGTCGCGCGGCTGGATGGCGTCGACACGGTCGTCTACGACACGCACTTCTTGCCCGACGAGTACGCGCGGTTTCCGCACTACGGCCACTCGACGCCGGATCAGGCGCTCGAGATCTGCGCCGAGGCCAAGGTGCGCCGCCTCGTCCTGTATCACCACGCGCCGGCACACTCCGACGAGCAGATGGATCGGATTGCCGCCGACTATCGCGGGAAGGGGGCGGCCGCCGGCATCGACGTGGTGACCTCGTACGAGGGCATGACGCTGCCGGTGGGACCGGAGGAGAAGTGACGTGAAGCTTCGGTTCTGGGGGGTACGCGGCTCGTTCGCGATGTCGGGGCGGGACTACCTGCGCTATGGCGGCAACACGACATCGATCGAGCTCGTGACCGATCACGGCCAGCGGCTGCTCGTCGATCTCGGCACCGGCGCGACCGAGCTCGCGAAGCACCTGATGAGCACCGAGTTCGCGACCGGCAAGGGCCAGCTGCCGATCCTGCTCACGCACACGCACCTCGATCACATCCAGGGCCTGCCGTTCTTCACGCCGTTCTTCATCAAGGGCAACCAGATCCAGCTGATGGGCGCGAACCCGAGCTCCGGCCTGTCGCTCGAGGCGACGCTGCAGAACCAGCTCGCGCCGCACTACAGTCCGCTCAACGGCCTCGAGAACCTCGCGGCCGGCGTGTCGATCGAGAGCTTCGTCCCGGGCGTGACGATCACGCTGCCGGGCTACGAGGTCGCGACCGCGGCGGTCCCGCACGGCAGCATGTGGACGACCGCATTCCGGATCATGGCAGACGGCAAGGTCGTCACGATCCTCTCCGACGTCGAGTATCCGACGCCCGACGATCCGCTACCCGACGCGATCGCGCTCGCGAAGGACGCCGACCTGATCGTCCACGATGCGATGCACGCCGATCACGACTACGACATGCGCCGCGGCTGGGGCCACTCGCCGGCGCGCGCGGGGGTGATCGTGGCCGAGCGCGCGGGCGCGAAGAAGCTGGTGCTGTTCCATCACAACCCCGACGCGACCGACGACATGATCGATCAGGTCGTCGCGCAGACCGCGGCGAGCACGCGCGTGCCCGTCCTCGCGGCCGCCGAGGGCGCGTACCACGACGTGTAGCGATCCCGTCGCACCATGTCGCGCGCGTGTCTCGGCGTGTCGCGCGACGCGTGCGACGCGTGTGACAGCGCGAAATAGCGAATCGATCGTGTAGTCCGACGACGCGAGTCGTGGCTCTCTGGAATCATGCGTTCCATTCTGCTCGCCCTCGCCATCGCGATGACCTCCGCGTGCGCTCCGGCCACGCGCCCCGGCACGGTGAACGTCGCCACCGTGCGTAGCCAGATCAACGGCACGATCCATTCGACGGACAACGATCGCAGCATCCACAGCATGGGCAAGGTCACGCCCGATCGCGCGGTCGTCTACACGACGACGAAGGACGGCGCGACGAAGCAGGAGGAGGTCTGGGTCAAGCAGGCCAACGGCTGGCAGCAGGAGAGCTCGACCCAGCTGTCCGCGGCGCCGTCGACCACGACGTCGACGACGAACTAGCGCTACGTGAACAACGCGCGCTCGATGAACGACGCGAGCGCGGCACGCGCGCGGTCGCGATCGATCGGCGACGGCACGAGGTGCACGGCGAGACCGTACGCGCACTGCATCGCCGCACCATAGAGCACGTACGCGGTCGCCTCGGGATCGGGCACGCGGTCGCGCGGCGTGATCGCCTCGATCAGCGCGGCGAGCCGCTGACAGCCGAGTTGCTCGAACGCGCGGCGCAGCTCGCCGACATCGGGATCGCGGAGCGACATCTCCATGAAGCTGCGGGTCAGCTGCGGGCGCGCCAGCACGTGATCGAACAGGATGCTGCAGGCCTCCGCGATGGTCTCGCGTCGCGCGCGGCCCACGAAGCGCTCCGGCGTCAGCCGATCGATCGTCTCGCGGTACGCGGACACCATCGAGCGGCGCATGATCTCGATGTAGACCTCGTGCTTGTCGTCGAAGTAGCGATAGAACGTGCCGACCGAGACGCCGGCCTTCTCCGCGATCTCCGGCGTCCCGATCGCGTCGTAGCCGTGCTGCGCGAACAGCCCCTCGGCCGCGGCGAGCAGCGCCTCGTAGCTGCGGCGCGAGCGCTCCTGGCGAAACTCGGGGCCCTGTGGCTCGCGAAAGATCGAGTCCGTGGGCCGCGAGAGGGCACGCCGAGCCATGGTCTCCAGAATGCCCTTGACCGGAGCGGCGTGCCAGCGCAAAATTGAAACTGGTTTCACTTTCCCCGGAGGCAAGATGCTGCAGGCGGCCGCAACGCTCGCGGGTCCTTCGATCGAGACGCTCGAGGCAATCCTCGAGGTGACCTACACGTGGGGCTATCAGGAGACGCGCCAGAAGTTGCGCGATCTGTACGACAAGGCAGTGCGCGCGCAGTGGATCTCCGACGAGGTCCTGCCGTGGAAGACCGACGTCGATCTCGAACGCCCGATGGGACCCGAGCAGCTGATGCCGCTGTTTGGCTCCGACATCTACAACAAGCTCGGCGAGAAGGAGCGCAGGCAGCTCAACATCGAGACGTTCTCGTGGACGCTGTCGCAGTTCATGCACGGCGAGCAGGGCGCGCTGCTCGCGACCGCGCAGCTCGTCGACTCGGTGCAGGACCTCGACAGCAAGCTCTACGCGGCATCGCAGGTCGTCGACGAGGCGCGCCACGTCGACGTCTACAACCGCTACGTCCACGACAAGGTCGGGTTCTCGTACCCGTGCAACCCGCACCTGAAGACGCTGCTCGACCTCATCCTCAAGGACAGCCGCTGGGACATGAAGTTCCTCGGCATGCAGATCATGGTCGAGGGGCTCGCGCTCGCCGCGTTCGGGATGATCCGCAACAACACGCAGGAGCCGCTGCTCCGCGAGCTGACCGCGTACGTGATGGGAGACGAGGCGCGCCACGTCGCGTTCGGCGTGCTCAGCCTGCGCGACTATTACCGCGAGCAGCCCGAGTCGGTGCGCCGCGAGCGCGAGGACTTCGTCTACGAGGCGGCGCGGCTCATGCGCGACCGCTTCCTGTTCCAGGAAGTGTGGGAGAAGCAGGGCCTGCCCGCGAAGGAGTGCATGGAGATCGCGCTCCACAACCAGGGCCAGGTCATGTTCCGCCAGATGCTGTTCGCGAAGATCGTCCCCGCGATCAAGAAGATGGAGCTGCTCAGCGAGCGCCAGCGGCAGCGGTTCGCCGAGCTCGGCATCCTCCAGTTCGAGAGCTGGGCGGATCCGTTCGCCGATACCGAGCACAGTCCGTCGGGGGCAACGTCGGCGCGGTTCTAGTGCTATAGACAGTGCATGCTGCGTGCGCTCGTGATCTCGCTGTGTGTCGTCGCCGCATTCGGTTGCGACAAGGGTAAGAAGGAACAGCCGGCACCGAAACAGGAGGCGCCGGTCACCGCGGGCACCGTCACCGACGGTGTGCGGCGCATCGACGTCGTCGCGAACGACAAGGGCTACAACCCGGAGCGGATCGCGGGCAAGCCGGGCGAGAAGCTGGTGCTCGTGTTCAAGCGCACGATCGACGCCGAGTGCCTCTCGCAGCTGAAGACCCCCGACGGCAAGGTGGTCGATCTGCCGATGAACCAGCCGGTCGAGGTCGCCGTCACGGTGCCCCAGACCGGCGAGCTGACGTTCGCGTGCGGCATGGACATGTTCCACGGCACGATCGTCGCGCAGCCGGCCGGCTAGCGAGCGCGGGTCGATGCAGGCGATCGCTGTGGACCCAGCCGCGAGGCGGTTCGGGCTCGTCGAGCACCCGGCGCCCCAGTCATCCGGCTCGCACGATGTCGAGCTTCGCGTGCTCGACGTGGGCGTGTGCGGTACCGACCGCGAGATCGCCTGCTTCGAGTATGGCAGTCCCCCGGCGGGGTCGCCGTATCTCGTGATCGGTCATGAATGCCTGGCGGAGGTCACCCGCGTGGGCTCCGATACGACGGGCCTCGCGCGAGGCGACCTCGTGGTTCCGATGGTGCGCGAGCCCTGCCTGCAGCCGCGGTGCCGCGCATGCCGGGCTGGTCGGCAGGACTTCTGCGACACGGGCGAGTTCACGGAACGTGGGATTCGCCATCGCCACGGCTACATGACCGAGCAGGTGATCGTCGAGGATCGCTTCCTCTTGCCGGTGCCGCGCGCGCTGCGCGAGATCGCGGTGCTGATCGAGCCGCTCACGATCGCCGAGAAGGCGCTGACCCAGGTGGACGCGGTACAGGCGCGGCTGCCGTGGCACGAGCCCGGCGGTCCCGGGACCACGCTCCGTCCGCGCGCACTGGTGCTGGGCGCAGGCCCGGTGGGGCTGCTCGGTGCGATGGCGCTCGCCGCGCGGGCGTATCAGGTGTTCGTGTACTCGCGCGAGCCGGTCGGTGGTCGCAAGAGCTCGATCGTCGAGGCGTTCGGCGGCAGCTACCTCTCCGCGCACGATCACGCACTCTCCGATCTGCCGGCGCTCGTCGGCGATCTCGACGTGATCTACGAGGCGACCGGCGCCTCGCGGTTCGCGTTTCAGGCGCTCTCGGTGCTCGGCCCCAACGGCGTGTTCGTGTTCACCGGCGTGCCCGGGCGCAAGGGACCGGTCGAGCTCGATACGGACCGGGTCATGCGCGACCTCGTGCTCCGCAATCAGATCGTGCTCGGCACGGTCAACGCCGGCCACGGCGCGTTCGAGCACGCGATCCGCGATCTCGCGACGTTTCAGGCCCGGTGGCCCGACGCGGTGGGCTCGCTCATCACCGCCCGGCACGCGCCCGAGCGGTATGCCGACGCGCTCGCCGGGGGCGGCATCAAACACGTCATCCGCTTCGGAGCATGATCGTATGAGCTACTGGCCGATCGAGAGCTACGGGATCATCGGGGATCTGCACACCACCGCGCTCGTCGGACTCGACGGCTCGATCGATTTCATGTGCTTCCCGACGTTCGATTCGCCGTCGGTCTTCGCCGCCCTGCTCGATAATCGACGCGGCGGCCGATTCCGGATCGCGCCGGTGCTCGAGGAGGTCCGCCACAAGCAGCTGTACCTCCCCGAGACGAACGTGCTCATCACCCGCTTTCTGTCGCACGAGGGCGTGGCCGAGATCATGGACTTCATGCCGGTCGAGGCGGTCGGCCAGGCGCACAACATCGTGCGGCGCGTGAAGACGATCCGCGGCAACGTCCGCTACGCGATGTCGTGCGACCCTCGATTCGACTACGGCCGCGCGAGGCGAACCACCGAGCTGACCGGCGACGCGGTGACGTTCGCGTCGCATGGCCCGGACGGCACCCACCTGCGCCTCCGCTCGCGCGTGCCGCTCACCGTGCGGGACGGCGCCGCGCACGCGGAGTTCACGCTCGCCGCCGGCGAGTCGACGGACTTCATCCTCGACGACGGCCGCGGTCCTGACTCGATCTCGGCGCAGTTCGTCGACGAGTGCCTCGAACAGACGGTCGGGTTCTGGCGCCGCTGGATCGGCCAGTGCACGTATCAGGGGCGCTGGCGCGAGATGGTCTATCGCTCGGCGCTCGCGATGAAGCTGCTGTTCTCCGACCAGCACGGCTCGCTGGTGGCGGCGCCGACCTTCGGCTTGCCCGAACAGGTGGGCGGGGCGCGCAACTGGGACTATCGCTACACGTGGATCCGCGACTCGGCGTTTGCCGTGCACGCGCTGCTGCGGCTCGGATTTCGGGGCGAAGCTCGCGCGTTCAGCCGCTGGATCGGCCAGCGCTGCGGCGATCTGATCGATGGGTCGCGGCCGCCGTTACAGGTGATGTACGGGCTCGATGGACGCCGCGATCTCGTCGAGACCGTGCTCGACCACCTCGAGGGCTACAAGGGCTCGCGCCCGGTCCGCATCGGCAATGGTGCCGCCGATCAGCTCCAGCTCGACATCTACGGCGAGCTACTCGACGCGATCCATCTCCACGACCAGTACGACGAGCCGATCCACCATGACATGTGGGCGGACGTCCAGCAGCTCATCGAGTACGTCTGCGCGAACTGGCAGCAGCCCGACGAGGGCATCTGGGAGGTCCGCGGCGGGCGGCGCGAGTTCCTGTATTCCCGGCTGCAGTGCTGGGTCGCGATCGATCGCGCGATGCGCATCGCGACCAACCGCTCGTTACCGGCACCCATCGATCGCTGGCGCTCCGCGCGCGACGCGGTCCATCGCGACATCCACGAGTCGTTCTTCAACGACAAGATCGGCGCGTTCGTCCAGTATCGCGGCTCCCACGCGGTCGACGCGTCATCGCTGCTGATGCCGATGGCGAACTTCATCTCGTTCACCGATCCACGCTGGCTGTCGCACCTCGATGCATTGAGCGAGCGGCTCGTCGACGACTCGCTCGTCTATCGGTACCGCGTCGGCAAGGGCGCGAGTGACGGGCTCGTCGGAGACGAGGGCACGTTCACGATGTGCTCGTTCTGGTACGTCGAGAACCTCGCACGCGCGGGCCGGCTCAACCAGGCACGCTTCTGCTTCGAGAAGATGCTCGGCTACGCGAATCACGTCGGCCTCTACGCCGAGCAGCTCGGCTCGAACGGCGAGCACCTCGGCAACTACCCGCAGGCGTTCACCCACCTCGCGCTGATCAGCGCGGCGCTCAGTCTCGACGAGGCCCTGTCGAGCGCGGGGTTTCAGGCCTGATCGAGATCGGTCGGGCTTGCCGATCGCCCCGGCGTCACTTCGCGCGGAAGGTGACGACGAAGCAGGCCGGGATCGCGACGCCGTGCTGCAGGTACGGCGCGTAGCGCCAGCGCCGCAGCTGCTCGGTCAGATCCTCGGCGACGCGGCGCTCGACGCGCGTCACCATGTCGGCGAAGTTGATCTTGCCGGTCGTGTCGATGCACACCTTCGCGGCGAGGGTGCTCGGCAGCTCGTCGTTCTTGAAGCGCTCGATGCTCGGCGTCCCGCCGGACAGCTTCTTCACCGCGTTCGGAGGCACGATCTTCGGCGCCACGAGGCGCGGGCGCGCGGGGGCGGCCGGCGCGGCTGGCTTCGCCGTGATCTGGGGCTTCGCCGCCGGCGGCGCGGGGGTGGCGGGCTTCGGCGGCTGCGTCGCCACGCTCGGTTGCTTCGCGCCGCCCGGCGTGAGCGAGGTCGCCGGCGGGCGCTCGCCCGGCGTCACTGCGGCGGGCACGGCGGTCGGTGGATCGGCCGGCGTGTGCGTGCCGGCCGGCTTGATCCATGCCGGCGACGGATCCTGGTGGTCGCCCTTCACGGCCGCCCTGTCGACGGGCGACGGCCGCCGCGCGCGCTGCGCACGCTCGCGTTGCTTGTCCGCGCTGAACGAGGGGTTGAACTCGTAGTCGCTGGCCGCCTCGGCCTCGAGGTTCTGCCGCCACACCTCGGCGCCGTCCTGGCGCAACGTGATCTCGTGGTTGCCGACCTTGATCGTGGCCTTGAACGGCGTGCGCTGGGCCTGCACCTCGCCGTCGATCACGACCTCGAGCCCGGCCGGCGTCGACGCGATCGTGAGCGTCGCGTCGGCGACGGTCGCGGTCATCGGCTCGAGCACGACGCGCAGGGTCTGGGTCTCGTTCGCCGACAGCTCGATCGACGTCAGCCACGACTTGTAGCCGGTGCGGCGGATCTCGATCGGGTGCACGCCCGCGGGCAGCTCGCGCGACCACGGCGAGCCGGCGTGCGCGGCATCGTCGCCGATCCGGATCTCGGCGTCCGCGGGCTCGGTGACGAACTTGACGGTCCCGGTGTCGCGGACCGGCGCGGGCGGCGTGGCGCTCGTCGCCGCCTCCGGCAGCGCGTCACCGCGGGTCAGGATCAGCGTGATGCCAGTCGCGGCACCGCCGGCCAGGAGCAGGCCGACGAGCGTGTAGAGCCAGGTGCGGCGTGGTGCCGCGCGCGCGACGATCGATTCGCCGATCCGGATGTCGATGGGGGGCTTGCTCGGCGAGGGCGCGCGGAGCGCCGCGGAGGGTGCCGGCGTGGGGCCGGTCCGTGTCGGCGGCAGTGGCAGCGCGCGTACCGGATCGGCGAGCGCGGCGGTCTGCGTGATCGGTGGCACCGACGATGCTCGCGAGAACCGCACGACCGGCAGCTCGGACACGGCGCGTGCGTTCGGCTCGAGCGTCGGTTCGTCGTCGTCCTGCTGCGGCATCGCGGGCAGCGTCGACATCGCGGCCATGCTGCCCTCGACCTGCGCGAGCGCGACCGCCGCATCGCGGCCGAACAGATCCTCCGAGGAGAGTCCTTCGGGCTCGGTGCGCAGCCGCTGCGCCTCGGGATTCGTCTGCGCGCCGCTATCCGAGCGCGTGCGCGGCCGGTCCGGCGGCGGCTCGCTGTCACGTGCGCGCTGCGCGGCCAGCCGATCGTCGAGCACCGGCACGTCGAGTGGCACCGGGCCGGTCCTCGGCTGCGGCGACACGACGACGCCCTGCGACGTCGTGCGCGCGGTGCGCGGCACCGGGTGCGTTCCGGTCGCGCCGCGCGGTTGCGGGCCGGTGACGGCGCGCGAGATCGTGTGCGGGCCCGACGTGCCGCGCTGGGCGTGCATCTGGTCGGTGCCACGCGCGACGGGCGGTGCGGGCGCATGTGGATCGCTGCCGTAGATCGACGGCAGCGTGCCGTGACTCGGCGGTGGTGTCGGGATGTCGTCGACCTGATCGGCCTCGCTCTCGGTGTCGCGGCGCATCCGGTGCTTGCCCGAGACGTCCGGCACGTCCTCGAGCACGACCGGGCCGTCTTCGCTCTCGACGTTGCCGCCGCCCCAGACGACCTCGACGGCCTCGTCCTCGTCGGTGGTGCGGGCGGGCCGCGGCGTCATCGCGCGCGCGTGCGGCGGTGTCTGCGGCGCGCTCACGCCCGACGAATCGGGGTTCGCCGAGAAGCTCGCCGGCGGCTCGAGCCCGAACGCCCAGTCGAGCCAGCTCGCGATGTCCCGGTGGCTCGTCTGCAGGCCGTACTGATGCTTGAGACCGATCAGCGCCTCGCGCAGCTCGGCCGCGCTCGCGTAGCGCTCGTCGGCATTGCGCGCGAGCGCGCGGAACACGATCGCGTCGAGCTCGGGCGTGCATGCCTGGTTGAACGTCGACGGCGGCATGATGTCGCCGCGCTGCACCTTGAGCAGCGTCTGGTACTCGTTCTTGCTCGCGAACAGCGGCCGCGCGGTGAGCAGCTCGTGCAAGATCACGCCGCACGCCCAGATGTCGGAGCGCGAATCGAGGTCGCGACTGCCCGACACCGCTTCGGGCGCCATGTACGCGAGCTTGCCTTTGACACGTCCGGTCTGGGTGCGCAGCTGTGACGACTGCGCCTTCGCGATACCGAAGTCGATGATCTTGAGATGGCCGCCGCTGGTGATGAGCAAGTTCGACGGCGAGATGTCGCGATGGACGAGGCCGAGCGGATGGCCGTCCTCGTCGACTTTGTTGTGCGCGTAGTCGAGCGCGTCGCACAGCTGGATCATCAAGCCGACCGTGATGTTGATCGGTAGCGGCCCTGTGACTTTTCGCGCGTGACGAAGGATCCGACGGAGATCGCGTCCGTCGATGTACTCCATCGAGATGAAGTACTCGGTGCCGACGCGGCCCAGCTCGT